>NZ_JAQQDB010000021.1:0-123507 GCF_046030135.1 Caballeronia jiangsuensis | reverse complement strand
ACCACCGTTACCGCCACCACCATGGCCGCCGCCGTTACCGCCGCCGCCATTGCCGCCACCGCCATGGCCACCAACGCCGTTGCCACCGCCGCTACCACCACCACCGTTGCCGCCACCGCCGTTGCCGCCGCCATTGCCGCCACCGCCGTGGCCACTACCTGAGCCGCTGCCGCCGCCATGACCGCCAGGCGAGCCGTTGCCGTGACCGCCATCGCCGTGACCACCGTCGCCATGGCCAGCACCACCGTGTCCGTGTCCGCCGTCTCCGTCGCCATGACCGTGGCCATCGCCGTGACCGTCGCCGTGACCGTCGCCGTGGCCAACACCATGACCGTCGCCGTGGCCATCGCCGTGACCGTCGCCATGACCGTCGCCGTGGCCAACACCATGACCGTCGCCGTGGCCATCGCCGTGACCGTCGCCGTGACCGTCGCCGTGACCGTCGCCGTGACCATCGCCATCGCCGTGACCGTGGCCATGACCATGTCCGTGACCATCGCCGTGACCGTCGCCATCGCCGTGGCCATGACCATGTCCGTGGCCATCGCCGTCACCGTCGCCATCGCCGTGGCCATGACCATGCCCGTGACCATCGCCATCACCGTCACCATCGCCGTGACCGTGGCCATGTCCGTGGCCATCGCCATCACCACCGCCATGACCGTGGCCATGCCCGTGACCATCGCCGTCACCGTCACCATCGCCATGACCGTGGCCATGTCCGTGACCATGGCCATGTCCGTCGCCACCGGTGTCGCCGCCCGAATCTCCACCCGAATCGCCGCCGGAATTGCCACCGCCCGGCCCCGAGCTGCCGTTTCCACTTCCCGTCGATCCCGTACCCTTGCCGCCGCCCGAGTTCGTGCCGCCAGCGCCCGCCGTCGAGCCCGGTCCGCTACTCGCCGACCCCTGGCCCGAGCCGGTGCCCGAGCCGGATCCGGACGCCGATCCAGAGCCGCTCGAATTGCCGCCGCCCGAGCTCACCCCGGCCGATCCCTCGCCGCCGCGCCCGCCCTGGAGCAAGGGCACGACCGCCGACACCGTGTCGACCGTCGGTTCCGTCGACGGCGATACGCTCGTCGACGAATCCATCGCTGCAACCGTCATCACGGCGCTCGGGCCGATCGGCACACACCCCTCGGAAGTCTGGTTGCCGCAAGGATTTCCCGCCGTTTGCGCCGACGCGAAATTCGACATGGCCGCCGCGATCACGATCACACTCAGTTTGATCGCGGTATTCAATTTGAATTTTTTAGGATTACTCATGTGTGCCCCTTGTAATGTTTCTTCGCCACGCGTCCACCTGGAGAGTCAAACGCGATGTGGGGCAAGAATGACAGGCTGTACGCAGCCTTCTGTGCGGTACTGAACCGGAGACGAGGGCGTCGTCGTTTCGCGCCGTGCGCGAGCGCGCAGAGAACGTTTGCGGACGATCAGGAGAGCCGGAATGGTTGCGCCCGTCGCGGCTTCGCTCGCCGAAGTCATGGCCGGGAATGACGGCCATCGCGACCGTGCGCGTCGAACATCGAAGAAGCGGCGTGCGCCGAAGCCCCGCATGCGAGGCGCTTCTTGTGGGCTTGTTTCGAAAGCTGGATGTAGGCTATCTGTATGGAAGGAGTGTCGTCAAGCGCACTCTGTGCGATGAACCGCAATTCTCGATGAGGCCGCAAATCACCGCCCCTATCCGCTGATCAAATAGGCGAGATCGAGGTTATCGAAAATTTGAACTAGAGTTATTTATTGTTCGCTTTCCTGATCGTATTGCGCGGTGCGCGCCCGAATTCGTCGAAGTTAAGCGCGTGCCGGAACCGGGCTTTCTTCGTTCGAAACGAGACGATAACGACCCGCATGCATCCGATGAATCAGACCACGAACGTCGCACTGATTGCCGGCCAAGTGATGTTCATAAGAATTAGGAATACAAAACAACTGAAGATCGATGTTCATCCGACACATCGTATCCATCAACCGGAGGGTGTCATGCAAAGATCGAAAAGAGTCGCCTGCGTGGAGGCGACGGCGGTAGTCGCACTGGCGTTAGCGAGCGCCAACGTCGCACATGCGGACGATGAAGTCATCGTGAATACGAATCCGGCGGCATCGCGCGACGCAGCGCCGGATATATCGAGTCTCAAGCCGGTCGTCAATGTGCTTCTGCCGCCGGATACATCCACGATCGTCCCGAACACCGGCCCGGAGCCATATCCCGCGGGCGTGAACACGCAGAGCGGCATCGTGAGCAATGCGCAGACGAGAGCGTATGGCGACTTCGGCATTCCCTATACGACAGGCCGTGTGCAGGACGGCAACCAGAGCGCGTCCGGCACTACCAGCGCGAATTACCTCAGCACGACCTATCCGTATCGGGCGATCGGCAAACTCACGTTCTCCGCCGGATACTGCACCGCGAGCCTGATTCGCAGAAGCGTGATCGTCACGGCGGCGCACTGCATTCAGGCGTTCGGAAGCGGCAATACGCTGTACTCGGGCTGGCAATTCAGGCCCGGGCATTACGGCGCTTCCGGAGCCACCGCCGCCCAGATCGCGCCTTATGGCACATGGACCTGGGCCGGGCTCGTCCGGCCATCGACGTGGGCGAACGGCACCGACACCGGATCGGGCTCGGCGCGCAACAACGATATCGCGGTCATCGTGATAGCGAAGAACGCATCGAATCAGTTCATCGGCGATATCACCGGTTATCTGAACTATGGCTATAACAACTATTCCTTCATATCGACGCCAAAGACCGGCAATCTTCAGACCGCTGCGGTGACGACCTTCGGCTATCCCGCATTGATCGATGGCGGCGCGATCATGCAGCGCACCGATGGCCCGACCTATACGACGACGGTCAGCGGCGCATCGCAACTCTGGCAGGGCAGCAATCTCACGGGCGGCGCAAGCGGCGGACCGTGGATCGTGAACTTCCGGGCGCGCGATGCGGTTCTGTCCGGCGGCGCGGCGGTGGGCAATTCATCGACGCTCGCGATCGTCGGCGTGACCTCGTGGGGATCGGCGGATCCGAACGCGAACAAGGACAACTACGCGTCGCAGTTTCGTCAGAACACCCAGTATCCGAACGCGACTTATGGCAACTATGGGTCGGGCAACATCGCATCGCTGCTGAATACGCTGTGCAGTGGCGCGGCGCCGGGCGGCGGTACGTTCGGATCGCAGGGATATTGCAACTAGCGCAGGCTTCGGTGGCCCGCCGGTCGGACGGACCATGGGCCACCGTCGGT
This sequence comes from Caballeronia jiangsuensis, assembly GCF_046030135.1. NCBI lineage: Bacteria > Pseudomonadati > Pseudomonadota > Betaproteobacteria > Burkholderiales > Burkholderiaceae > Caballeronia > Caballeronia jiangsuensis. Next base: position 120,262 of record NZ_JAQQDB010000021.1, on the reverse strand, counting down.
CGCTTCGGACGAGATCGAACGCGTCACATCGACGCTGCCAGCAGCCACACGATTCCAGAAAACGACTCGAGAACCAGCGCTTCAGACGAATTCGCTGGAGCATGCCTGAAACGCCCGTAAAATAGGAAGCGATCCGGGCCGCAAGCGAGACGCGGCTTCTCACTTCATCGGCAGCACCGCCCAGGCATGACGAAAGACGACACCACTCACGTCCGCGCACATGGCGCGTCGAGCAAGCGCAAACGGCTCGGCCGCCCGACGGGCAACATCAATCAGCGTGAGAACATCCTCGATGCAGCCGAGGTAGATTTCTCGCAGCGCGGCTACGCGGGCACGTCGCTCAAGGAAGTGGCCGCGTCGTGCGGTGTCACGCAGGCGCTCATCACGTATTACTTCGGCACGAAGCAGCAGCTTTTCGAGCAGGTGTTCCTGCGCCGCGCGATGCTCATCTCCGAGGAGCGCGTAACGCTCCTGCATGAACTGTCCGACGGAAAGGATGCGAGTGTGCGCGACATCGTGCGCGCGTTTCTGCTGCCGCTCGTCGCGCTGCGCAAGACCGACGGCGGGCGTGCGTTCATTCGTCTGCAAGCGCGGCTGCACACGGAGCCGCCCGAAATTTCGTACAGCCTGCGCAGCACCGCATATGGCGATTCGACCGATGCCTACGTCGAAGCCCTGCGCGCCGCGCTGCCCGGCCTCCCGGCGAAAGATCTCTACTGGCGCGTGACGATGATGATCGGCGCATATCTGTACGCGTTCTCCGACACCCATCGTCTCGACGTGCTCGCCAAGGGCGCGTGCGATCCGTGGGACGCGAACGAGACGCTCGAACAGCTGACGAACTTCATCGTCGGCGGGCTGGAGGCGCAGGCGAGCGCGTCATCGGCGAGCGCGAAGAAGACCAAACCAAAGACGCCCCGCACTGCGCGCGCCGCCTGACAAGTATCAGCGTCGCAGGCCGATTTCCATCGATTCGATGACCTGCGCGATGGTCGAATGCATCGATGCGAGCGTGGCGCCGGGCAAGTCCGACGACGCGGTTTCGCCGATCATCTCGCGCAGCGTCTCCTGCACATCCGCCGATGCCTGTTGCGGCAACGCCGCCGCGATCACGCTGATCGCAGCGGTCAGACCATGCAGCTTGCCGGTCAACGATTCCAGTTCCTGAGTCATGTGTGCTTCCTGTCGTTACGGTAAATGAAGCGGGCCGCCCGTCATGCGGCGGCCCGCGGAAAATCAGGCGTGTTCCGTTTCCGGATGCGCCTTGAGCTTGACGAAGAGCGCGATGCCGGCGATCACGGACGGCACCGCGAGCAGCGCGAAGACGGCGGGCAGGCCGAGCTTCCATTGCGCGAAGAGACCGCCGAGCGCGACGCCCGCGATGCCGCCGAAGCGCCCGACGCCATACATCCACGAGACGCCGGTTGCGCGGCTTTGTGTCGGGTAGAACATTGCGGCGAGCGAGGGCATCGACGATTGCGCGCCGTTCATCGTCGTGCCCGCGAGAAAGATCACGGCGCTCACGAAACCGATGCTGCCGATCGCCTGACCGACCACGAAGATGAACACGGCGGTCAGCAGATACCCGAGCATCACGACGACGTTCGCGTTGCAGCGATCCATCAGCCATCCCGACGCGATCGTGCCGATGCCGCCGCCGAGCGGGAAGAGCGCGGTGAGCAGCGCGGCGCGCTCGGGCGTGAAGCCGGCTTCGTTCATGAGCAGAGGCATCCAGCTCATCAGCAGATAGAAGATGACGAGGCCCATGAAGTAGACGAGCCACAGCATCAGCGTGCCGACGACATAGTTGCGCGACAGGATCGCGCCGACCGACGACTTCGCGTGCGTCTGCGCGCGCTCGGACAGGCGGAACGAATCGATGCGCGCGAGATCGAGCGGCGCGATCTTCGAGAGCGGCTTCCAGATCTTCTCCTTCGGCGCGCCGCGTCCGACGAGATAGCGCACCGATTCCGGCACGAGCATCACGACGAAGCATGCGAGCACGAGCGGCAGCACGCCGCCTACGACGAAGAGGCTATGCCAGCCGAACGCGGGTATCAGCCACGATGAGATGAAGCCGCCGAGCGCCGCGCCGACCGTGAAGCCGCAATACGTCGTGTTGACGATGATCGCGCGGCTTTTCGCGGGCGCGTATTCGGAGACGAGCGTGATGGCGTTGGGGATCGCCGCGCCCAGGCCGATGCCTGTCAGAAACCGCAGCGTGACGAGCGATTCGATCGAGCCGCTGAATGCGGTCGCGAGGCTCATCGCGCCGAAGAAAGCCGTTGCGGCGATGAGCACGGCGCGCCGCCCGAAGCGGTCCGCCGCCGGGCCGGAGACGACCGCGCCGGCCGCGAGCCCGAAGAGCGCGGCGCTCAGTACGGGCGCGAGCGCGCCCTTCGTGATGCCCCAGCCTTTGACGAGCGCCGGCGCGATATAGCCGATAGCCGCCGTGTCCATGCCGTCGATCAGCACGATCAGGAAGCACACGCCCATCAGCGTCCATTGGAAGCGCGAGAAGCGGTGCGCGTCGATGAACTCCTCGACGGGCACGTTCCCGCTCCACGCATCGCCACGGTCGGATGCCGTCGAATGCCCGGCGCGCGGCGGAAATGCCGGGCCAGTGTGAAGCTCTGCTTGCGACATGTACAACTCCTCGTTGCCGACGGCTCGCGCCGTCCATGAATGCCACTGGGCCGGCGACATGCCGGTGTTCACGCGAAGCGGGGGCCCGCCGGTTTCGACGCTGGTTTATTATATGTATCTATAATTAATAAACGCAATTGGGAAAAAATAAGTCGCCGCGCGTGTGAGGCGCGGGATTCGAAGGAGGGGAAAGAGGGGGAACTGCGGAGGAGAGCAAAACACCGCCCCGATCGCTCACGACCGAAGCGGCTTCAAACAACAACCTACTGACTGGCACCCACTCCGATACCCGCCTTCTTCTGCGCGTTCTGAATGTCCTGCGGATAACTCGCGTCGTCGTTCTTCGCGGGGTTGTAGCCCGCATCTTCCAGCTTCTTCAGCTCCGCGTTTTTCTTCGCGCGTGCCTGCTTGCGTGCGGCCTTCTTGTCCGCCTTCGTGGCCGGCGCGGCTTGCGTCGTGCCGGTGGCGGTCGTCGCGCTGTCCTGCGCGCTCGCGAGCGGCGCGGCCGTCACGCCGAAAGCGGCCACCATCAACGAGACGGCGAGTTTGCTGCCAAACGTTGCTTTCATATCCTCTCCATGGATCGATTGATCAACAAGCAACCAGCAATCACTTCCCGGGCCGATGATGCCTTGCTCGTGGCCGCGGCGGCATGCGTATCGAATGTCGCGGATTCATTGTAAGGCGGGCCGCTCAAACGTTCAGCAGCATGAAAGCATCCGAACGAACGTGCCGAAAAGCGCTACAGTGCTACCTTTCACGAACATGCCCGAAGCCCGTCACGGCGCGGAACCGAACCGGGTATGATGCGCAGCGGCTGAAACAATAACTACAACTTTCGCGATTGTCGCCGTCATAAGGGCTGTTCGAGACATCGGCCCGGCGCGCGACGTTCACGCTTACTCGGAGCTGTCTATGCCATTGCGGTCCGGTGTCGACGAGGCCAGTTTTCGTCGCATTCTCTTTCGCAACATCGCGCTGCCGCTCGGAACGGGACTCGTCACGGCGATCGCGTTCGTCGTGCTCGTGCTGTATCTGCTGTCGGGCATCAACTGGGTCGAGCATTCGGAACGCGTGATCGGTAACGCGCAGGAACTCGGACGGCTCGTCAGCGAAAAGGAAAGCGCGATTCGCGGCTATCTGATCACGGGCGACGAAGCGTTTCTCGCGCCCTATGAAACCGCGAAACCGAAGCTCGGCGCCGATATCGACACGCTCGCCGATCTCGTCTCCGATAACGCGCCGCAAGTCGATCGCCTGATCCGCATTCGCGCGTTGCAGGCGCAATGGGACAAGGTCGCCGACGGCTTGATCGACGCGCGCCGCCACGCCCAGGATTCCGTCGCGCTCGTGCGCGCGGGACGCGGCTCGGCCGAACGCGCGGAAACCGAGCGCGAACTCGCCGCGTTTCTCAACATCGAGCAGACCTTGCGGCTGCAGCGCGTGGAATCGGCGAAGCAGTTGACGACCATCACCGTCGCCGTGTTTCTGTTTTTGAGCCTGACGCTGTCCGTGATTCTCGCGATCTTCGGCAGGCGCGAGCTGATGCAGCTTTCCAGTGCCTTCGGCGCCGCGATCGGCGAACAGGAGCGTCAGACGCGCGCGCTGCAGGAGCAGGCGTGGCTGAACGAAGGGCAGACGCAACTCGCGGAAAAGGTGATCGGCCAGCAATCGCTCGATCAGCTTTGCCGGACGATTCTCGATTTCCTCGCGGACTATCTGAAGGTGTCGATCGGCGCGTTCTACGTCCGCGAAAACGATGGCGCATTGAAGCGTACCGCGAGCTTCGGCTTCGATCCCGACAGCGCACCGGTTCCCGATTCGCTCGCGGGCGTGAAGAGCCTCGTCGGACAGGCGGTGCACGCGCGCAAGCTGACGAGCATGAACGACGTGCCCGCCGGCTACTGGAAGGTGACGTCGGCGCTTGGCGCGAGCGTGCCCGCGAGCCTCGTCATCGTGCCGATCGAAAACGAAGGCCAGGCGAACGGCGCGATCGAACTCGGCGCGATGCACACGCTGACCGAGCGCGACCAGCAGTTCCTGAAGACGATCGCGGGCAATATCGGCGATTACGTGGAGGCGGCGCAGTATCGCGAGCGTCTGCAGCACGTGCTCGAAGAAACGCAGCAGCTGAACGAAGAACTCCAGATGCAGCAGGAAGAACTGCGCACGACCAACGAGGAACTCGAACAGCAGACGACGGCGCTTTCGCAGGCGCAGGTCTATCTCGCGAATCAGAAGGCGGAGCTGGAGCAGACCAACGATCAGCTCGCCGAGCAGGCGCGCGTGCTCGACGAACGCAACGTCGCGCTCAACGCCGCGCAGGGCGAACTGGAAACGCGCGCCGAGGCGCTGCAGCGCGCGAGCCGCTACAAATCCGAGTTTCTCGCGAACATGTCGCACGAACTGCGCACGCCGCTCAACAGCTCGCTGATTCTCGCGAAGCTGCTCTCCGAGAACAAGGCCGGCAATCTCACGAACGACCAGATCAAGTACGCGCAGACCATCTATTCCGCGGGCAACGATCTGCTCAATCTCATCAACGATATTCTCGATCTCTCGAAGGTCGAGGCGGGCAAGCTCGATCTGCATATCGAAGACGTGCCGTTGCAGCGGATCATGGACACGCTCTCGCGCACGTTCGAGCCGCTCGCCCGGCAGAAGAAGCTCAGGCTCGAACTGCGCAACGATATCGACGACTATCCGACGCTCACGACCGATTTCCGGCGTCTCGAACAGATTCTGAGGAACCTGCTGTCGAACGCGGTGAAGTTCACGGACGCGGGCGCGGTGTCGCTCGTGCTCAGGCGCGCGGGCGAGGGCGCAGTGCAGTTCGTGGTGACGGATACGGGCATCGGCATTGCGCCGGACCAGCTCGAAGCGATCTTCGAAGCGTTCCAGCAAGCCGACGGCACCACGAGCCGTCATTACGGCGGCACGGGTCTCGGGCTGTCGATTTCGCGCAGCCTCGCGCATCTGCTCGGCGGCGATATCGCGGTGCGCAGCGCGCAGGGCACGGGCAGCACGTTCACGCTGACGATGCCCATCGCTTACGGCGCGGCCGCGTTGCCGGGAACGGTCGAGCAGGCGCCGGCGTCCGTCGCCATCGAAGCAAAGCTGCCGGCCGAGCAGCCGATCGAAGTGATCCACGTCATCGACGACGATCGCGCCGACGCCGCACCCGGCCGCCGCCTCGTTCTGGTCGTGGAGGACGAACCGGACTTCGCGCAGGTGCTGCTCGATCTCGCGCACGAACTGGGCTATCGCTGCATCGTGAGCGGGACAGCGGGCGAAGCGCTCAAGCTCGCGCAGGACAGCGCCCCGAACGCGATCCTGCTCGACATCGGCCTGCCGGATCGCTCGGGGCTCGTGGTCTTGCAGGAACTGAAGGCGAATCCGAAGACGCGGCATATTCCGGTGCATGTCGTGTCGGCATCGGACAGAAGCGAGGCCGCGCTGCATCTCGGCGCGATCGGCTACGCGGTGAAGCCGACCACGCGCGAGCAACTGACGGCGATCTTCCAGCGGCTCGAAGAGAAGAGCAGCCAGAAGATCAAGCGCGTGCTGCTCGTCGAGGACGATGCGCGGCAGCGTCAGAGCATCGTCGAGCTGATCAGCGATGCGGACGTGGAAATCACGCCGGTCGAGTTCGGCCGCGACGCGCTCGAACTGCTGAAGACGACGATCTTCGACTGCATGATCATCGACCTGAAGCTGCCCGACATGCAGGGCGGCGACCTGCTGCGGCAGATGGCCGGCATCGACGCGTATTCGTTCCCGCCGGTGATCGTCTACACGGGCCGCAATCTCACGCACGACGAGGAAGCGGAACTCATGCGCTACTCGCAGTCGATCATCATCAAGGGCGCGCGCTCGCCGGAGCGCCTGCTCGATGAAGTGACGCTGTTCCTGCACAAGGTCGAAACGGATCTGTCGGCGGATCGCCAGGCGATGCTGCACGTCTCGCGCTCGCGCGATCGCGTGCTGGATGGCCGCCGCGTGCTGCTCGTCGATGACGATATTCGCAACATCTTCTCGCTATCGAGCGCGCTGGAGCATCAGGGGCTGAAGGTGGATATCGGCCGTAACGGTTTCGAGGCGATCGAAGCGCTCGACAGGCATCCGGACATCGACGTCATCTTGATGGACGTGATGATGCCCGGCATGGACGGACTCGAAGCGACGCGGCGCATCCGCGAGGACGCGCGTTTCAGGAAGCTGCCGATTATCGCGATCACGGCGAAGGCGATGAAGGACGATCAGGAGCAATGTCTCGCGGCGGGCGCGAGCGATTATCTGGCAAAGCCGATCGACGTCGACCGGCTTTACTCGCTGCTGCGCGTGTGGATGCCGAGGCGCGTTTAAATATTCAGCGCGCGCTTGTCCACCGCCAGCGCCGCCTCGCGCATCACTTCCGACAACGACGGATGCGGATGGCAAATGCGCCCGATATCCTCGCTCGCCGCCTTGAATTCCATCGCCACGACCGCTTCGGCAATCAGATCCGACGCGTTCGCGGAAATGATGTGCACGCCGAGAATCTCGTCGGTTTGCGCATCCGCGATGATCTTGATGAAGCCGTCCGTTTCGCCGATGCCCATCGCCCGGCCGTTCGCGAGCATCGGGAACTGGCCGGCCTTGATCGCGCGGCCTTCGGCCTTCAGCGCCTGCTCGGTCTGCCCGACCCACGCGATTTCCGGATGCGTGTAGATCACCCACGGAATGCAGTTGTAGTCGATGTGCGGCTTCTGCCCGTCGATGATCTCCGCCACGAGCACGCCTTCGTCTTCGGCCTTGTGCGCGAGCATCGGGCCGCGCACGACATCGCCGATCGCGTAGACGTTGGGGACTTTCGTCGCGCAATGGCCGTCGACGGGAATGAAGCCGCGCTCATCCGCTGACAGGCCGATGGAATCGAGGCCGAGATCGTCTGTGTTCGGCACGCGGCCGATCGACACGATCAGGCGATCCGCCTCCAGCGTCTGCGCGTTGCCGTCCTTGTCCTGGTACGAAATGGAGACGCTCGAATCCGTCGTCTGCACGCCGTCGATTTTCACGCCGAGGTGAATCGTCAGGCCCTGCTTCTTGAAGAGCTTCGCGGCTTCCTTTTGCAATGCGGCATCGGTCGTGCCGAGGAACTCGGGCAGCGCTTCGAGTATCGTCACTTCCGCGCCGAGCCTGCGCCACACGGAGCCGAGTTCCAGCCCGATCACGCCCGCGCCGATCACGGCGAGCTTCTTCGGCACGGAGGTGAAGGCGAGCGCGCCTTCGTTGTCGGAGACGATCTTGTTGTCCACCGGCACGTTCGGCAGATGACGGGCCTTCGAACCCGTCGCGATGATCACATGCTGCGCGGTGTGGCTTTCGCTCTTGCCGTCGCCGCTCACGTCGATCTTGAAGTTGGCGCCGTCCTTGCCCGCGAGCTTGCCGTGACCTTTGAGCCACGTGATCTTGTTCTTGCGAAACAGGAATTCGACGCCGCCCGTGATCTTCTCGACGATCGCTTCCTTGCGCCCGACCATCTTGTCGACATCGACGGCAAGGTTGTCCATCGTGATGCCGAGATCGCCGAAATGCAGTTGCGCCTTCTCGAATTGCTCGCTCGACGCAAGCAGCGCCTTCGACGGAATGCAGCCGACATTCAGGCACGTTCCGCCGAGCTTCGGCTTCCCGGCGTGGTTGATCCATTCCTCGACGCACGCGACCTTGCGGCCCAGTTGCGCGGCGCGGATCGCGGCGATATAGCCGCCGGGGCCGGAGCCGATGACGATGACATCGAAGTCGGCCTTTTGGCCTGAAGCGGCGGCGGGCGTGGACGCGGGTGCGGCTGCGGCTGCGGCAGGCTGCGCCGGTTGAGCAGGTTGCGCGGCGGGTTTTTCCGGAGCGGGGGCGGGCGCGGCGGCGGAAGCCTTCGCTTCCGTATCGATGATCGCGAGCAATTCGTCCGCGTGAACGATGTCGCCTTCCTTCTTCACCACTTCCGCGAGCGTGCCGGCGGCGGGCGCGGGCACTTCGAGCACCACCTTGTCCGTTTCCAGTTCGACGAGGATTTCGTCTTGCGCCACGGCGTCGCCCGCTTTCTTCTTCCACGGCAACATCGTCGCTTCGGTGACGGATTCGGAAAGCTGCGGAACCTTGACTTCAACCCTGGCCATTCAGATTCTCCTTGTGAGCGATTTCTCGCGATTGGAAACGTCAGGCGTCGCATGTCTCGCGGATGCGGCCTTCGCAGGCCGGGCCGGCGCGCCGAAGTCGTAGGATACGCCCTGTCCGCATGGTGCGCGCGGGATATGGCCCGCGTTCGGTGCGCCGCTCCGTCTTTTTGCCGTCGCTATATTCAGTGGTATATTACGAGGCACGTCAGGCCAGCCGATCGAGCACGAGGTGATCATGCAGACCCCTCCGTTTCAACTTGCCCGCACGAGCGCGCTCGGCGCACGCGACGCATGCTGTCAGCCGACCGAGGCCGATCTGCGCACGTCCCGCCGTCGCGCGCGTCTCGCGGAACTGGATTCGCATCTGCATTGCTCGGTCATCGGCACCTGTCTTTCGACGGGCGAACTGCGCAAGCTCGTGCCGAAGTTCACCGACCTCGACCGTCATCACGCAAGCGATCTCGAGATTCATCATGCGGCCGTCGAACTCGCGATTGCGGGCGGCCCGGGCGCGAAGGCGCTGAACAAGGCGCTCGACGAACGCTATGCCGGCGCGATCCGCCGTTTCGACGCCGCGCGCGATCCGCAGACGCTGCTCGATTTGTGGAACGACGCGCTGAAATCCGGCGATATTCCGCCCGCGTACTGGGCGCTGATGTCGCATCCGCACGCGAGCATCGAAGTGCGGCAGTCGGCGTTCGGCGAGCTGCACATGCTGTCGCATCTGGTCGGCGCGGCGAATCGCGCGGATATCCGGCGTCTTGTCGCGCTGGAATCGCAGAATCAGGAACTCAGGGAAAAGATCGAGCGCCAGCAGGCGCGTCTGCTCGAATTGAGCGCGGAACGCGATGCGTCCGTCAGGCAATCGAACGAGCACGCGCTGCAGCTCGCCGCGCTCGGGCAACGCAAGGCGGACCGGTCGGCCATCGATATCGAATCGGAAGTCGAGCGTCTGCGCGAAAAGGTCGAGGACGGCGAGCGTCGCCTCGCGCTGCACACGAGCCGCCGCGAGGCCGCCGAGCAGCGCGCGCTGTCCGAAGAGGAACAGACGCGCGCGTTGCGCAACAAGCTCGGCGAAGCGCAGGCGCTCTTGAAGGTGGTGCAGGCCGAATGCGCGGCGCTGGAACGCGCGACGCTCGATGCCGACGATCAACCCGGCGCGCGCCGCCGCGGCATCGATTGGGTGAGTGGGAAGCGCGTTGTCTATGTCGGCGGAAGGCCGAATTCGAATGCGGTGCTGAAGGCGCTGGTCGCGACGGCGGGCGGTGAGCTGATCGTTCACGACGGCGGCATCGAGGATCGCAAGGGGCTACTCGCGGCCGCGCTGCCTAACGCGGATGTGGTGCTCTTTCCCGTCGACTGCATCGATCATGATTCGATGAGCATGCTGAAGCGCGTCTGCGAGCGGCATGGCGTCGAGTATTCGCCGCTGCGCACGGCGAGCGTCGCGAGTTTCGTGGAATTCGTCGCGCGGCTGACCGCGAGCGCGCAGAACACGCACGCGAGCGCGCCGCCGCCCTCCGCATTCTGCCTGCGTCACGGTTAAGGCTTGAGCAACTGCGTGAGCGATTCGATCTGCCCGGCGCAGGCCGCTTGCGCCTGCGCTTCGACATCGCGATAAAGCCGGACAATGCTCTCGCCGACCGGCGTCAGCACGCAGCCGCCGCCGCTTTGGCCGCCTTGCTCGGAAATGGTCGCGGGCGATTTGAGCGCGCGATTGAGCTCGTCGATGAGCAGCCACGCACGCCGGTACGACATGTCGAGACTGCGCGCCGCCGCCGATATCGAGCCGTGCTTGCGCACCGCTTCCAGCAGCGAAACCTTGCCCGGACCGATCGCGATCGTTTCGCCCTTCATGATGCGTATGCGAAAGCGCACTTCGGCGGGCTGGTTCGCCGTGTCAGTGACCTTTGCGCTTGCGGTGGTTTTCTGGGTCGTCGCCATGCCCGAGAGAATACACGAAGGAAATCGGACGGGCGTTTCACGGAGGAGCCGTCGGCGTTATCGGTTGTCCGGATAGCAGAAAGCGTAATCCTCGCATCCGGGACAGCCCGGCGCGCAGGTCGGCGCTTCACCTCGCGCGTGCGCGACTTCCTGCGCGAGAAACTTCTTCCAGCGCAAATTCGCGACATTGCGCGCGATGAGATCGGGATAGTGACGCCCGAGCATGTCGGTGACGTCGTCGCGTCTGGCGAGGCCGAGATCGCGCCACAGATGATCGGGCCGCAGCGACGCGGCGGAAATGATCGCCGCGAGACACACCGCGTCTTCCCGATGCCGCGCCGCCGTGCGGTCGTGCCACATCAGGAGGCCGCGCAGATCGCGCACGAACGGCCAGTGCGCCGACCAGAGCATCGCGCCCGGCGGACGATCGATCTTCGCGCCGGGAAAATGCCGGCCGATGAGCCGCAAGAGCGCGCCGGCGTCGAGGCCGAGCAGAAGCAGATCGCCCGATTCCACGCGCGCGCCGATGAGCCGCGCGAACAGCACGGAATCGGGCGCATCGGGATGGGCGGCGTGCGCGAGCAGCGCACGCGCTGATTCGTTCATCGATGCGACGCGCCGAGCACGTGCGCATCAACGCGCACGAGGCGCTTCATGTGGCGCGGCGCGTGCACCGTGTCCGCGCCCGACACGAGCACCGGCAGGCCATCCTCGATGCCGAGTTCGCGATCCGCGCACTCATACGCGATGATCACCTGCGCGCCGATCGGCGTATTGAACAGCTCGTGCCACGAAAACGTCACGGCATAGCCGTCGTGCGCGTGCGCGAGAAACACGGTGCGCTTGAAATCCGTGTTGTCCGGGCGGCGCACGCCCGCCGCGTCGAGCAGCGCGCGCAACTGCACGCCGCGATAGCTTCCCATCGGACGGATGTAGCGGCCCGTCGAAAAGCACACGAGGTCGAACGGCTCGATGCTCGCGCACGCGAATTCGCGCAATGCGGCAAGATCGAGCGTGAGCGGCCTTTGCACCGCGCCGCCGATCTCGACGACAACGGGTTGAGCGGCGATCGACGGCGAAGGAATCGAGTATGCGAGGTCCATGAATGTGGCCTTGAGCAGCGTTATGTCTCCGAATATATTACGACGTCCGGCGCGATGCCATGTTTCTCGCGGCATATCGGACATGATCTTCGGCTTATCGACGGGAGAAGCGCATGAATCGGCGCCTGATGGCGGCAATCGCGGTATCGGTTTTCCTCGCGGCGTGCGGCTCGGTCGCGCCCGGCACGACCGCGCAGAAAGTGCCGCTCGCGGGCACGCCGAACGGCGTTGCGGTGCGCGATTCGGACGGCGCGGTGTTCGTCACCGATGACAGGACCAACGGCATCGTGATGACGACGCATATCGGCGACGATGACGCGCCCGCGTTCTCGGTCTATGCGCGCATTCCGGCGGCCGCGGGCGAGCGCACCGGCTTGAGCCAGATCGCGTTCGCGCCGAACGGACATCTGCTCGTCGAGCAATTCGGCTTCGGCACGGCGGCCGCGGTCTTCGATGTCGCGCCGAGCGGCCAGGTCGCGCTCGCGTCGGACACGAATTCCGCGCGGCGGCGTCTCGGTCTGCTCGTGCTCGACAGCGGCACGTTTCTGTCGAGCTGGTTCGTGAAGGAAGGCAGCGCGCCACCCGAAGGCGGCGTCAGCGTGATCACGCGCGGCACGGCGCCCCGGCAGATGATCGAGCGCGACATCGTCACCGGATTGGAGAAGCCCGTCGGGCTCGCGGCGGTCGGCGACATGCTCTACGTCAGCGATCAGGCCGCGAATCGCATCTACAAAGTGGATTTGCAGGCGGCGCGGGCGGCGAGCGCGCCCGTGCCCGCGAGCGATGTCTTCGCGACCGTCGATGCGCCCGACCTGATGGCCGCGTCACCCGACGGCACGCTCTACACGAAGTGCGGCGCGCACGCCGTGTGCAGCTTCTCGACGCGCGGCCGGGCCACCGTCGTCGCCGACGGCTTCGAAGCGCCGCGCGGCGTCGCGGTGGATGTCGCGCGCAAACGGCTGATCGCGGTGGACCGGTCGAGCGCGCCGGACAAGCCGAGCGCGCTGCGCATAGTGCCGATCAAATGACGCTGCGTTAGCGCGGCGACGACCAGCCCTTGTAGCTGCCGACGTTCTCGCGCGTGACGAGCGTCGACGGCAGCAGGATCGTCGTGCTGCTCGGCTTCTTGCCGTTCATCAGGTCATAGCCGACGCTGACCGCCTGCTGCGCCATCGCCCACGGATCCTGGCTCGCCGATGCCTGGACCATCGTGTCGGACTTGAGCGCCGTTTCGATATCGGGCGCGCCATCGACCGATGTAATCACGATGTTGTTCCGATGCAGCTGCTTCGCCGCGAGGTCCGTGCCGATCGCTTGCGGATCGTTGATCGCGAACACGCCGTCGAGTTTCGGGAAGCGCGTGAGATAACCCTGCATCGCGTTCATGCCGCCTTCTCGCGAGCCTTTCGCGTCCTGATCGTCGGACAGGATCTTGATGCCCGGATTCTTCGCGAGCACGGTCTTGCAGCCATTCACGCGATCGATCACCGCCGATACCTGCGGCCCGTTCTCGATCACGACGTTGCCCTTGCCGTTGAGCTTCTTCGCCAGAAAATCGCAGGAGATTTCGCCGGCCTGCACGTTGTTGGTCTGCACGGTCGCGTCCGCGCCCGCCGCCGCGACATCGACCGCGATCACGACGATGCCCGCCTTCTGCGCTTTCTTCACCGCCGGCTCGATCGCCTTCGGATCGACGGCGTTGAGCAGAATCAGATCGACGTGCGCCGAGATGAAATTGTCGATCTGCGTGAACTGCTTGTTCATGTCGTAGTCCGACGACACCGCCTGCACCTTGGCGTTCGGGTTGATCGACTTGGCCTTCGCTTCCGCGCCCCGCGAGATGGTGACGAAGTACGGGTTGCCGAGCGAGCCGACCGTGATGCCGACGGACTTCAACTGCTTGTCGGCGGCGTGCGCCGACAGCGACAGGGTGAATCCGAGAGCGAGTGCGACGCTGGCGAAAAGCTTATTGTGTTTGCGCATGTTGTTGTCTCCAGTTGGTCCTTTTTTCGAGAGCGGGCGCACGCGGACCGAGTGCGCCCGGATAGCGGGAATCAGGTGCGAGCCGAGCCGCGCTGACGGTAACGATCGAGCGCCACCGCGCCGATGATCACGAGGCCCTTGATGATGTACTGCCAGATATCCGACACGCCGAGCAGCACGAGGCCGTTCGTCAGCACCGCGATGATGAGCGCGCCCACCAGCGTGCCGACGATCGAACCCACGCCGCCGACGAAGCTCGTGCCGCCGAGAATCACCGCGGCGATCGCATCGAGTTCATACGACTGGCCGAGCTGCAAGCCGTTCGCGGCATAGAGACGCGCGGCGGACATCACCGCGCCGAGACCCGCGAGCAAGCCCGAGATCGCGTAGACGAAGAGCTGGATGCCCCACACCTTGATACCCGAAAGACGCGCCGCCTCCGGATTGCCGCCGACCGAATAGATGCGCAGGCCGAGCACCGTGCGGCGCAGGACGAACCACGACACGATCACGACCGCAATCGCGATGATCACGAGCCAGGGCACGCCGAAGAGCGTGTCGTTGCCGATGAACGCGAACGACAGTTGCGGATTGAAGATGGTCGTGTCGTGGCCGATCAGCCGCGCGATGCCGCGCACCGCGGTGAGCGAGCCGAGCGTCACGATGAACGGCGGCAGTCTCAGGAGCGCGATCAGGAGACCGTTGACGACGCCGAAGCCGAGGCCGACTGCGAGCGCGGCCGGAATGCCGAGCCATCCCCAGCCCGGAATATTCGACGCGAGCAGCGCGGTGACCGCCGCCGCCGACAGCACGGAACCGACCGACAGGTCGATGCCGCCCGTGAGAATCACGAAGGTCATGCCCGCTGCGAGCACGATGTTGATCGAAGCTTGCTGCGTGACGATCGACAGATTCTGGAAGCTGAAGAAGCCGTCCGTCACGACGCCGAAGCCGATGCACAGCAGGATCAGGACGGGCAGCATACCCGCGGTTCGCATCAGCACCTGCATGCGCTCGCGATGTTCGATGCGGTTCTGTCGTTGCGATGTGCTTTCCGCCTTCGCAACCGGCGTGGTGCCCGTGTCGTGGTGTTTCGTCGTGTTAGCCATGTCTCTCTCCAGATTCCTTGGTGTCTTACGCCGCCTGATCGAGCGCGACCTTCGAGCCCGTCGCCAGTTCGATGATCCCTTCCTGCGAAATCGGCTTGCCGGAATGGCCGCCGAGTTCGCCCGCGATTTTGCCTTCGCGCATCACGAGCACGCGGTCCGCCACGCCGATGACTTCCGGCAGCTCGCTCGAGATGACGATCACGCCGACGCCCGAGCGCGCGAGATCGTTGATGATTCGATAAATCTCCGACTTCGCGCCGATATCGACGCCGCGTGTCGGCTCGTCGAGGATCAGCACCTCGGGCTTCGTTTCGAGCAGACGCGACAGCAGCACCTTCTGCTGATTGCCGCCCGACAGCGCGCCTACGTTCACGCGCATGTTCGGCACGCGGATGGTGAGCGCGGCGATCGCGTCCTTCGCACGCGTGTTGCCGCGCGGCAGATCCATCACGCCCGCTTTCGCGTCGCGTCCGGCGACCGTGATGTTGATGTTGTCGCGCACGCTCATGTCGAGGAAGAGGCCCTGGCCCTTGCGGTCTTCGGTGAGATAGACGAGGCCCGCGTCGATTGCGTCGCGCGGCGTGCGCAGTTTCACCGGCTTGCCGTGCATCGACACTTCGCCGCGCGCCTTTTCCTCCGCGCCGAAGATGAGGCGCGCAAGCTCCGTGCGGCCCGCGCCGACCAGTCCCGCGATGCCCAGCACTTCGCCCTTGTGCAGGTCGAGGCTGCATCCTTTCACGCGATTGTTGTCGGCGATATCGCGCACGGACAGCACGACGTTGCCCGGATCGTAAGGCGCGTGCTGCTTCTTGTAGAAGCCGGAGATATCGCGGCCGACCATCATCTTCACGAGGCTGTCGGCGGACAGTTCCTCGCGCATCAGCGTGCCGACGTACGATCCGTCGCGCAGCACCGAGACGCGATCCGACAGCTCATAGATCTCCGCCATCCGGTGGCTGATGTAGATGATCGCGATGCCCTCCGCGCGCAGCGTGCGCACGAGCTCGAAGAGACGATCGGTTTCGCGCGACGAAAGCGGCGTGGTCGGCTCGTCCATCACGAGGATGCGCGCATGTGCATGCACGGCGCGCGCGATTTCGACGAGTTGCCGCTCCGCGATCGACAGATCGCCGACGAGCGTATGCGGCTTGAAGCTCGCGCCGAGGCGTTTCAACACATCCTCGCAGCCGCGCTCCATGCCTTTGCGATCGACCAGCCTGTTGCGCCGCAGCTCGCGTCCCGCGTGGATGTTCTCCGCGACGGAAAGATTCGGCGCGAGGCTCAGTTCCTGATAGATCACCGCGACGCCGAGCGCGCGCGCGGCGAGCGGCCCGTCGATGGTGACCGGCTTGCCGTCGATGAGAATCTGGCCGCCCGCGTCGGCCTGATACGCGCCCGACAGGATCTTCATCAGCGTGGACTTGCCCGCGCCGTTTTCGCCCATCAACGAATGCACTTCGCCGGGATAGACGGACAGGCGCACGTCGTTGAGCGCGCGCACGCCGGGAAAGGTCTTGCTGATGCCGCGCATTTCCAGAAGCGGCGTTCGGGTGGAAGGGTCATGCGGCATGGTTCACCTCTTGGGTTTTGATGCCCGCGTGGCGAATCGCCGCGCGCGGTGAGAAGTTGAAGAACATCGGCAACGTGGCCGCGCCGATCGCGCCCGCATCCGGGCCGAAGGAGCCGCGCACGAGCGTCGGGGTGCCGCGCGCTTCGGGCGCGTTGGCGGTAAGCGTCGTCGAGAGGCGCTTGACGAGCTGGTCGAGCAGGCCGCCGTCGATATCGGCATCGATCACGACCAGCGGCACGTCGAGCACGCAGAGCGTCGCGCGCAGGGCGGGCGCGAGCGCCTCGATGCAGTCGTCGATCCATTCGTCTACAGCCGGAAGACGCTGCTCGATGCACGCCTGCAAGTCGATGCGGTTGTCCGCCGCCGCGCCGCAGTAGTGGAGATGCCGCACGAGCGCGTTCAGCGACGCGCGCGACAGCAGGATGTCCCACGGTCCCGCGGGTTGCGGCGCGGACGGCAGGCGGCTCGGCGGCACGGGAATCACGCCGATGTCGCCCGCATTGCCCGACGCGCCGCGCAGACAGTCGCCGTTGATCGCGATGCCGCCGCCGATCGCCGAGCCGAGAAAGAGATAAACGAAGTCGTCGCAACTGCGGCCGTGACCGTAGAAGAGTTCGGCGGTCGCGGCGGCGTTGCCGTCGTTTTCGCTGAAAACCGGCAGCGACAGCGCGCGGCCGAGTTCATCGGCGAAATCGGTTTCGTCCCAGGCGCGGAAGGTTTCGGCGGGCAGGCCGAGTTCGCGCAGCCAGCTGCCGAGATTGAACGGCTGCGCGATGCCGACGCCCGCCAGCCGCTCGCGCTCCGGGGCCGAGAGCAGGCCGAGCATCTTCGCGATATCGCGCCGCACGATCTCAAGCGCCTCGGCCGGATGCGGCAGCACGGCGTCGAGTGCGCTGCGCGCGAGCACGTCGCCGGCAAAATTCACGAGCACCGTCTCGATGCCCGTGCGATCCAGCCGCACGCCGATACCGAACGCGCCGCGCGGATCGAGCCGGATCAGCGACGCGGGCTGGCCGCGCTGGCCTTCGAGACGGCGGCCGGTGTATTCGATCAGTCCCGCATTTTCCAGCGACTCGACGATGCTGCCGACCGCCGTGCTCGTCAGATTCGCGTGACGCGCGAGTTCGGCTTTCGATGCCGGCTCGGCGCGCCGCAGCGCCTGCAACAGCAGGCGCTCGTTGTACCGGCGCACGGTTGCGGAGTTGCTTCCTCTGCCGCTTGGGGATTTCACGCGCTGTCTCCGAAGGACGGCCATCGAGTCGCGGCCATTAATTAAATCAAGTTGATTTATTTAAGACCGACGGCGCATCGAAGTAAAGGAGGGAAATCCCGGAGCTGCTTTTTAAGTATGTATTGAGGAAGCGGTCGCATGAGGCGCGATGCGTTGAGGTCGCAAATCGCGGACCCGGTGCGCTTCCACACTAGGCGATGCAACCGGCAGTGCCAAGCCGCGCGCCGATGCTTTCCGCCGAGCTTACGGACGGCGATAAACCAGCTTTCGACGGGCGGCGCGCGGCGAAGCGCCCGGCGGATCGATGTGCTATCGTCGGCGACACTTTTCGACACTTCCTTCGCCGTTTCATGTTCTCGATTTCCCAAGCCACGCACGCCAGCAAGGCCGCGCAATACGACGAGCTGCTGCAGCAAGCCCGCGCGCTCATCGCCGATGAAAGCGACTTCATCGCCAATGCCGCGAATTTTTCGTCGCTCGTCTATCACTCGCTGCCCGATCTCAACTGGGCCGGCTTCTATCTCTTCGATGGCACGGAGCTCGTCGTCGGGCCGTTTCAGGGCAAGCCGGCGTGCGTGCGCATCGCGCTCGGACGCGGCGTCTGCGGCACGGCGGCGCGTGAGCGGCGCACGCAGGTCGTGCCGGACGTGCATGCGTTTCCCGGGCATATCGCGTGCGATTCGGCGTCGCGTTCGGAGATCGTCGTGCCGCTCGTCGCGAGCGATGGCGCGCTGATCGGCGTATGGGATGTGGATAGCCCCGTGCCGAACCGCTTCGACGATGAAGACGCGCTCGGCATGGAAGCGCTGTGCACGGCTTTCGTCGCGCTCGCGTGGGGCAAGCAAACGGAGCGTTGATATGTCCACCGGGCCGACCGATAACGGCGTCGTCACGATTGCGAGCGCGCACGGCGCCATCGCCACCGCCGACAAACTCGAAGCGCTGATCCGCGCGCGCGGACTGATGCTCTTCGCGCGCATCGACTTCAGCGGCGACGCCGCCCGCGCCGGCCTCACGATGCCGCCGAGCCAGTTGCTCGTGTTCGGCAATCCGCAGGCGGGCACGCCGCTGATGCAGGCCGTGCCGACCGCCGCGCTCGATTTGCCGCTCAAGGTTTTGTCGTGGGAAGACGCGGACGGCCGCGCGTGGCTCTCCTATAACGCGACGGAATATCTGCGCGCGCGTCACGGGCTCGACGCCGACGCCATGAAGCCCGTCAGCGGCGTAGCCGCGCTCGCGGAGGCGGCGGCGCGCTGACATTCCGACGTCATCGGCGGCCGGACGCCTGCGTCTACAATGAGACGTTTTCCTTCCGTCTCAATATTCCATGACGAGCCTTGTCCGCCGACGCCTGCTTGCCGCCTGCGCCCTGAGCGCTTGCGCGGTCGTGCGTGCGCGCGACGTGCGCGCGGCGTCCGACAAGGCCACCGTCGCGCTCGTCATGAAGTCGCTGAACGATCCGTTCGTCACGTCGATGATCGAAGGCGCGCGCAATTACCAGCGGCACTACGCGTCGCAGCTCGATCTCGCGACGAACGGCACGCTCACGGACAACGACGTAGCCGGGCAGATCCACATCGTCGAAACGCTGATCGATGCGAAAGTCAACGCGATCGTCATCGCGCCCGCGGATTCGAAGGCGCTGCTGCCGGTGGCCGTGAAGGCGATCGGGGCGGGCATCATCGTGATCGCGATCGACAATCCATTCGACGAAGCCGCGCAGGACGCGGCGAACATCACGATTCCGTTCGTCGGGCCGGATAGCCGGCGCGGAGCGAAGCTCGTCGGCGCGTATCTCGGCTCGAAGCTGAAGGCGGGCGACGAGGTCGGCATCATCGAGGGGCCGCCGAACGATCTCAACGCGCAGCAGCGCACGCTCGGCTTCAAGGATGCGATGAACGCGGCGGGACTGCGCATCGCCGATGCCGACAGCGGCGACTGGACCGCGGCGAGCGGCAAGTCGATCGCGTTGCAGATGCTTTACGCGCATCCGGATGTGCGCGGCCTGCTCTGCGCGAACGACAATATCGCGATGGGCGCGATCGACGCGATCCGTATCGCCGGCAAGAAGGGCCGCGTGCTGGTGACGGGCTACAACAACATCGACGCCGTGCAGCCGATGCTCGACGATGGCCGCCTGCTCGCGACGGTCGAGCAGTTCGGCGCGCGGCAGGCGGTGTTCGGCGTGGATGTCGCGGTGAAGGCGTTGCTCGAAAAGCGGCGGCAAAGGGATTTGTCGCCGTATATGGAGACGCCGGTTCAGCTGGTGACGAAGGGGCAGGCGAAGGGGTTTCGGTTCGGGGCGTCGTGAGAGGGCTTCAGCTTGCCTGGCCGGCGTTCCCCAACAACCCGCGCGCCGCAAGACTCTGATACAACGCCCTCACCCCAAACGTCCAGGGCTCGATCTCGGTCGACAACCTCACCGTATTGACCAGCGCCCCGAGGCTGGGCGTCGAGATCGTCACGACATCGCCGAGATGATGCGTGAACCCGCCGCCCTTCGTATCGCGATCCTTGATCGGCGAGAACATCGTGCCGAGGAACAGCATGAAGCCGTCCGGATACTGATGATGCGCGCCGTGCGTCTGCGTGACGAGATCGGCCGGATCGCGGCTGATTTCGCTCATGTGGCTCACGCCGTCGAGCACGAAGCCATCGTCCGCGCCTTCGATACGCAGCGACAGGCTCGAAGCGCGCACCGAATCCAGCGTGAAGCGTCCATCGAACAGCCGCACGAAGGGGCCGATCGCGCACGACGCGTTGTTGTCCTTCGCCTTGCCGAGCAACAGCGCGCTGCGGCCTTCGATATCGCGCAGATTAACGTCGTTGCCGAGCGTCGCGCCCACGATCTCGCCGCGCGCATTCACCGCGAGCACGATCTCCGGTTCCGGGTTGTTCCATTGCGATGTCGGATACAGGCCGACGTCCGCGCCGAATCCCACCGACGACATCGGCTGCGACTTCGAAAACACTTCCGCGTCCGGCCCGATGCCGACTTCCATGTATTGCGACCACGCGCCGCGTCGCTCGAGTTCGGCCTTCAGCTTCGCCGCGCTTTCGGAACCCGGCTTGATCTTTGACAGATCCGCGCCGATCAGCTTGTTGATCGTGTCGCGCACTTCCTGCGCGCGGCTCGCGTCGCCGCCGGCCTGTTCCTCGATCACGCGTTCCAGCAGACTCACCGCGAACGTGACGCCGCACGCCTTCACGGCCTGCACGTCGCAGGGCGCGAGCAGGCGCAAGGCATCGGCGGAACCGTCGAGCGTCGCTTGCAGCAGATCCTGAACGTTGCCGAGATGCTCGCCTTCTGCATTGCGGGCGATGTCGAGCGCATCGGCGCTGTCGAAGAGATCGGCTGTCGTCGGCGCGGCGCGCGTGATGTCGAACACCTCACCGCGGCGCACCGCGACGACGGCGGGACCGTTCACGGGCGCGGGACGCCAGACACGGCCGATCAGCACGGCGTCGGCGAAATCTTCGGGCAGAAAGGAGGAGACGTTGACGGTTTGCATGTAGGCGAATGACGGGCGGGAAGGGAAAGGCGATCGTAGCCCGCGTGCGTGGCAGTGTCCATCGGGTTGATTATTTATCCAACCTGTTGGAATATTCGCACATGGAAAAAACCTACGACGTCCCCGCGCTGCGCCGCGCAAGCGACATTCTCGAAGCCCTCGCCGCCGCCGCGAAACCGGTGCGCGCCGCGTCGCTCGCCGAAGAGACCGGCCTCTCGCGCAGCACGGTCTATCTGATGCTCGAAACGCTCGCGCGCATGCAATGGATCGAAAAGCACGACGACGGCTACATGATCGGCGTCGGCCTTTTCGAGCTCGGCAACGCATACGTGCGTCACGACAAGCTGCAGGCCGCGTTTCGCGAGGGCGCGGGCGCGTTCATCAACAAGCACAACGAGGTCGTGCAGCTCGCGGTGCTCGACGGCGTGCAGGTGGTCTATATCGCGCGGGAGGATGCGCATCGTCCGGTGCGGCTCGTGTCGGATCTCGGCTCGCGTCTGCCCGCGCACTGCTGCGCGCTCGGCAAGGCGCTGCTCGCCGGAATGACCGATGAAGCCGTGATCGAACGCCTTCCCGAGCGTCTCGAAGCAGTAACGCCGCGCACCATCACGCGGCGCGCGGCGTTGTTACGCGAACTCGCGTCGATCCGCGCGAGCGGGCTCGCCGTCGAGCGAGAGGAAGTCGCCGAAGGTCTCGCGTGCTTCGCGGCCTATGTCGGGAGGACGCCGGCGGGCAAGCGCGTCGCGGTATCGACGAGCGTGCCCATCGGACGGCTCGATCCGAAGCGTGAAAAGCAGATTTCGATCGGCATCGTGCAACTCGCATCTCACTTGCGCGCGTCGCTCTGACGATGCGACGCGTGCGCGTCCACGCGGCCCGCCGAAGCGGCGAAGCGCGCCTCGATCGATGCCATTTCCTTCTCCGCATGCAGCGGCGCCGCCGCGTGCGCCGCGATCAGCACATCGCAGCGTGCGTGTGAGCAGACAACGTCGCGCAGACGCGCTTCGCCGTGACGCCAGCCGGTATCCGCTTCGCCGCCGAGCACGATGAGATCCGCGCCTGCCGCTTTCGCCTCCTTCGCGATCAGCTCGCCGACGCTCGTGCCGTCGAGCGGCTGCGTGATGCTGCGCGCGACGCCGTCGATGCCCGCGCTGTCGATCAGGCGCGCCGCATAGCGTGTCACGGCCCGCGCGTGATCGTCGATGACATCGAGCGTGTCGCCCGGATTGCTGTCGGCGGTGACGATGGCCCACCACGGCATCTGATCGACGATATGCAGTGCTGTGAGCCTCGCATTGCAGGCGCGGGCGCGCGTGATGGCGGTGGTCAGGGCGCTTTCGCTGAGGCTCGTGCCGACCGCGACGAGAATGTGCTTGTACATGATGGGTCTCCGGTGTGGTTCGCTCAGACCGGATGATCGGCGCGCAAAGTTAGCTGCAAATGAGCGCGA
The DNA here is from genome assembly GCF_046030135.1 of Caballeronia jiangsuensis. NCBI lineage: Bacteria > Pseudomonadati > Pseudomonadota > Betaproteobacteria > Burkholderiales > Burkholderiaceae > Caballeronia > Caballeronia jiangsuensis. The sequence goes on along the minus strand of NZ_JAQQDB010000021.1, from coordinate 97,559 downwards.
GCCTGCATCTTTTACAAAGGAACTTAACAATCGCGCGACCGGGCTTCGGCGCGCGCCGGCTGCGCTTTTCGCGCCAGCCCGCACACACGTTCGGTTTCGAGCGCATCGCGCTGCCTGGGGAACGGTGTTTGCTTCCCGTCGCCCGAATGCCTTTGCACGAGCGGCATTCGCGCATTCCACGCAAGTTCAGCCTGCGGTTCCGCCCGGCGTTCGTCCGGGAACCACCCGAAAGTGAGCGGCGATGTCAGATCGAGACGACTCCGATACCCAAGACGACGCGCGCGAACGCGAGCGCGCGTCTTCGCACGGCGATGCATCCGATAAAGACAAAGATGCGAAGGACGACAAAGAGAAAGACGACGGCGACGACGAAAAGAAGCCCGCCAAAAAGCCCGGCAAGAAGCCGCTCATCATTCTGGGCATCGTGGTCGTCGTCTTGGCGATCGGCGCTTTCGTCTGGTGGTTCCTGACGCGCAATCAGGTCAGCACCGACGACGCCTACACCGACGGCGACGCCGTCACGATTGCGCCGAAGGTATCGGGCTACGTCGTGACGATGAACATCGACGACAACCGCTTCGTGCATCGGGGCGATCTGCTCATCAAGATCGATCCGCGCGATTATCAGGCGCAACTCGATCAGGCCAGCGCGCAACTCGGACTCGCGCAGGCGCAACTGCATGCATCGGAAACGCAGCTCGAAGTCGCGCGCGTGCAGTATCCCGCGCAGCTCGCGCAGGCTCAGGCGCAGGAGCTCACGGCGCGCGCCAATCTCGTGCAGGCGAGCGCGGCTTACGAGCGTCAGCATTCCGTCGATATTCGCGCGACCTCGCAACAGAACATCGATACCGCCGACGCGCAGCAGAAAAGCGCGCAGGCGAACGTCGCGCAGGCACGCGCGCAGGTGCGCACCGCGAGCCTCGTGCCGCAGCAGATCGCGCAGGTGCTCGCGACGGTCGAGGAGCGGCGTCAGCAGGTGCGTCAGGCACAGGCGCAGGTCGAGGCGGCGCAACTGAATCTCTCGTACACGGAACTGCGCGCACCGGCCGATGGCTGGATCACGAAGCGCAACGTGCAATTCGGCACGTTTCTGCAAGCGGGCACGTCGATTCTCACGCTCGTCACGACGCGCGTCTGGGTCACCGCGAACTTCAAGGAATCGCAACTGGATCGGATGCAGCCGGGCGACAAGGTCGATATCGATGTCGATGCGTATCCCGCCATGAAGCTGCACGGTCATGTCGACAGCGTGCAGCTCGGCAGCGGTTCGCGCTTCTCCGCGTTCCCGGCCGAAAACGCGACGGGCAACTTCGTGAAGATCGTGCAGCGCGTGCCGGTGAAGATTCTCATCGACGATGGACTGAAGCCGGGCACGTCGCTGCCGCTCGGACTGTCCGTCGTGCCGACCGTCATGCTGCGGCATTGAAACCATGAGCGATACCACCGCGCAACACGATCACAGCGGCTGGAAGCCGAGCGCGAATCCGTGGCTGATCGCCGTCGTCGTGACGCTCGCGGCGTTCATGGAAGTGCTCGACACGACCATCGTGAACGTCGCGCTGCCGCACATCTCCGGCACCATGTCCGCGAGCTACGACGAAGCGACGTGGACGCTCACGTCCTATCTCGTCGCGAACGGCATCGTGCTGCCGCTGTCCGCGTACTTCTCGAAAATTCTCGGACGCAAGCGCTACTTCCTCATCTGCATCGCGGCGTTCACCGTCTGCTCCTTCATGTGCGGCATCGCGACGAATCTTGGGCAACTCATCATCTTTCGTATTTTGCAGGGCTTCTTCGGCGGCGGCCTGCAGCCGAGCCAGCAGTCGATCATTCTCGATACCTTTCCGCCCGAGCAGCGCGGCCGCGCGTTCTCGATCTCGGCGGTCGCGATCGTCGTCGCGCCCGTGCTCGGCCCGACGCTCGGCGGCTGGATCACCGATAACTTCACGTGGCGCTGGGTCTTTCTCATCAACGTGCCGGTGGGCGTGCTGACGACCATCGCGGTGACGCAGTTCGTCGAAGACCCGCCGTGGGAAAAGCGGCAGGACCCGAAGAAGGTGGGCATCGACGTGGTCGGCATCGGGCTGATCGGGCTCGGGCTCGGCTGTCTGCAAGTGTTTCTCGATCGCGGTGAGGACGACGACTGGTTCTCGTCGAACTTCATCGTGACGTTCGCGGTGCTCGCGGCGGTGGGTATCGTCGGCGCGACGGTGTGGCTCTTGTACGCGAAGAAACCCGTGGTCGATCTGCGCGTGCTGAAGGACCGCAACTTCGCGCTCGGCTCGGCGGCGATCGTCGGTTTCGCGTCGGTGCTTTACGGAAGCGCCGTCTTGATACCGCAACTCGCGCAACAGCAACTCGGCTACACCGCGACGCTCGCGGGTCTCGTGCTGTCGCCCGGCGCGATATGCATCGTGTTTCTGATCCCCATCGTCAGCAAGTTGATGAATGTGATCCAGACGCGCTTTCTCGTGGCGTTCGGCTTCTTTCTGATGGGATGCGCGTTGCTGTATTCGCATCATCTCGTGCCCAACATCGACTATGTGACGCTGACGAAGATGCGCAGCGCGCAGTCCATCGGCATCGGCTTTCTGTTCGTGCCGGTGACGACGCTCGCGTATCTGTCCTTGCCGAAATCGATGAACAACGACGCGTCCGCGCTCTTCACGATGTTCCGCAACGTCGCCGGCTCGATCGGCATATCGCTCGCGACCGCGATGATCCGCGAGCGCACGCAGGCGAACATGGCGCATATGGTCGAGCATCTGACGCCGCTCAATCAGCCCTACAACGAAGCGGTGCAGCGCATCGCGCGCACCCTGATGGACTCCGGCCAGACGATGACGCAGGCGATGTCCGCCGCGACCGGCCAGATGTACAAGACGCTCGTTTCGCAGGCGACGATCCTCGCGTATCTCGATGTGTTCGCCGCGTGCGCGATCTTCGCGTTCCTGTTCATTCCGCTGACGTTCTTCTTTTCGCCCGTGAAGGCGTCGGGCCAGGCGGGAGGGCATTGAGATGAGATTACGTCACAGTATGCCGATGCTCGCGCTCGCGTTGAGCGCCTGCGCGGTCGGCCCCGACTACACGCCCCCGAAAGCCGATGTCCGCGCCGACTGGAGCGACACGCAGCGCGCACAGAACGCGCCGGACGATCCGCGCGTGCCGCATGCGGATTCGCCATCGACGGCGCAGACTTCGGCCGATCCCGATCCGCGCTGGTGGAAGCAGTTCAACGATCCGACGCTGGATTCGCTGATCGATCGCGCGGTCGCGGGCAATCTCGATTTGCAGAGCGCGGTGCTGCGCATCGCGGCGGCGCGTGAAGAAAGCGTGTCGGCGGCGGCGCAGGGCTTGCCGCAAGTCAGTGCGAGCGCGAGTGTGAAGCGTCAGCAACTGGGCGTGAAAGGCCTGCTCGAATCGCAGGGCGTGTACGACCGGCTCGACAGTCTCGGTGCGAACGGCGCGCAGATACGTCAGGGCATCGACTCGGCGACGGGGCCGGTCACGCTCTTTCAGGACGGCTTCGATGCATCGTGGGAACTGGATCTCTTCGGTCGCGTGCGGCGCTCGGTCGAATCGGCGAATGCGCAGACGCAGGCCGAGATCGAAAGCCGCAACGATGCGCTCGTGTCGCTTGAATCGGAAGTCGCACGTACGTACGCACAGCTGCGCGGCGCGCAGACGATCAAGCAGATCACGCTCGCCGAAATCGACGCCGAGCAGCAGATTCTCGACCTCACGCGCGAACAGGCGCGCGTCGGCCTGACGAGTCAGCAGGACGTGCAAAGCGCGAGCGCGCAAGTCGGATCGTTGCAGGCGCAACTGCCGACGCTCGATGCGCAGATCGCGCAGGCGCTGAACGGCCTCGCCGTGCTGACCGGCAGCGCGCCGGGCACGCTGGACGCGGAACTGTCGGATGCGCTCGCGGTGCCGCCCGTGCCGCCGACGGTGCCGGTCGGCTTGCCATCGACGCTCGCGCGCCGGCGTCCCGATATCCGTCGGGCCGAAGCGCAACTGCATTCGGCGACGGCGGAAGTGGGCGTCGCGGTCGCGCAGATGTATCCGGATATCTCACTAACTGGACAAGTGGGCACGCGTGCTACGAAGGCGCGCTATCTCGCGCATTGGTCGAGTTTGTTCTGGTCGATCGGGCCGAGCATTTCGCTGCCGATCTTCGAGGGCGGCGCGTTGCGTGCGAACGTACGTGTGGCGAAGGCGCAGGCGGGGCAAGCGGCGTTGCAGTATCGGCAAACCGTGCTCAATGCGTTGCAGGAAGTGGATAACGCACTGGTTTCGTATCGCACGGAGCAGGACCGGCGCGCGGCGCTCACGCGCACCGTCGAAGCGAACCGCGTCAGCCTGCAACTCGCGACGGAGAGCTATCGCAAGGGCATCACGCCCTTCGTGACCGTGCTCGATGCCGAGCGCCAGCTTGCGCAGACGCGCGAGCAACTCGCGCAATCGACGGTCAACGTGACGACCGATCTCATCGCTGTCTACAAGTCGCTCGGCGGCGGATGGCAGGACGATGAATCCGCGACCGCGCAAAATTAACGGCGGCGCTTTTTCCAGTCGTAATCGGCGGGCGGATCGGCGACGCCCGGCTTGCCGACCGCATGCGGGTTTTCACTGCATAGCGTGACGAAGCCGATGTCGTCGCCATCGGCCTGGCGCTTGCGCAGCGCTTCCGCAAAGCGCAGCGCGTCGGCGAGCGCGTTTTCATCGAACCTCTTGAAGCGTGCCGCGCCCTCGATATCAGGGTTGCCGCCGAGCCAATACACGACGAACATCGTTTAGCCTCTCGTTTGGGGATGTATGCACCATCGTCACGCACGGCGATGAAGATCCTGCACGGCGCCCGTGCATCGGCGCGCCGCGACAGCCACCGGGTAATCCCGAAGTGTAACGTCGGCGAGCCGCATGACGCCTGACGATGACTTCCGAACGCTCGCGAGGGAATGATCGTTGCTGTCATCTCCATCCATTCCGAGGCCCAAACGATGCAACGACACGACCGTGTTCCTTCGCAAGCGCTGTGGCAGATTCCGCCGTGCGCGACGCGCCACGACGAGCCGCGCGTGCTCATCGCCGATGACGATCTGGAGGCGACCCGCGCGATCTGTCTTGCGCTGGAAGACGCCGAGTTCACCGTGCGCGCGGTGCACACGGGGCTCGACGCGGTGTCGATCGCGCGCAAATGGCGGCCGGGCGTCGTGCTGCTCGATCTGATGATGCCGCTCGGCGATGGCTGGGAAGCCGCCGAAGCGATCCGCGCGATCGATATTTCGATGTTGCTGATCGCGCATACGAGCCGCACGGACCCGGAAGACCTGACGCGCGCGCAGCGCACCGGCTTCAACGGCTACTTCGTCAAGCCGACGGAACTCGACGGGATGATCGCGGTGCTGCGCGGCTATTTTTCGACGCGGGAAGGCGAGGGCGATCACGCATCCGTGCGCGTGCGCTGAATGACATCGAGCTTCAGCACGAGATGGTTGATATCGCGCTGGGCGTGCTCTTTCAGCATGTCTTCCCAGTACTGGCAATAGCCGGCCCAGAACGGCATCTGCGTATGCGCGGATGCGGCCGTCGGCAGAGGATCGGGCAGCATCCGGCTCAGACGGTCGATCTCCTTGTGCTTCCATTGCAGCAGCGCGCGGCGATATCCGCGTCGCGGCGGGCACATTTCGTTCATTCTCGCGACGGCGATCGAAAACCCCTCGGCTGGCCGCGATGCCATCTTCGTGAGCACCGCTGTCTGCGGGCGCGGGCCGCGTTCATGGCAGATGATCGCGCCGATCTGCCCAAGGATGTACATCGCTTTCGCCATTGGCGGCTCGGAATGGTCTTGCATGGCGCCTCTCGATTTATCGTTATGAGTCTTCTTGCACAGGCGCTCGAAGTTACCTCGGACTTGATGTTGATACGCTGTACTTTGCGTATTAATAAGATACCGTATTAGGACTGTTCTGAATTGTGCATCGACAAAAAGATACAGTGGTGAACAATTCGCTGCGCTGAAGACGGATCCCGAACTGAATCGGAAATCGAAACGCCCGAGACGAAATGCACCTACGAAGGATGCCGAAACAAATAGCGATCCACGTGCATGCCCGGCCGAATCGTGTTACACATTGACCAATCCGGATGCCATGCACGACGGCATTTCAGCCTTTCAGCGGTTTCCAACTCACTTTCACCGAGCCTGAATTTGTTCGTCCGACGACTCGCGACGCTCTGGCGACTTGGCCGCGCGTTCGTGCATGAAAGCCATCAGACGCACCTGACCGACGACGGCGCGGCGATGACGCGCGTCGCGCGCTTCTTCGCGACGCATGGCGCGCGTGCCGCGCCGCTCGGCGCCGGCGTGCCCGCGCTCTCGCAGCTTTCACGCGTGCTGGAGAACGCATCCGGCGCGCTCGCGCGTCATCCCGCGCTTGCGGAAACGGCGGTGCGCGTCGCGCTTTCCGAACTCGACGGACTCTTTACGCCCTACGATGCGGAACGCTTTCGCACGGCTTGCAAAGCGGCGTTTCCCGCCACGCTGTCCTTCGAACTCACGGCGCTGAGCGACGTGCCGCTACGCTCGGGCGTCGCGGAGCAGACGCACGTCGCGCGCATCGGCGCGTTCCCCGTGCGCGTCACGCTGCTGCGCGCGGACACGCGTGCCGAACTCGAAGACGATCTGGATCTCGCGCTCGCGGCGGCGCGTTTCGCGGAGCGACGCTCGACGAAGGCGCGCGACATGCATCCGGTGGAATGGGTTCGTCGCGCGCGAGAGAGCGTCGATGCAATGATCGACTTGCGTCAGCGCGCGGCCGATCAGAGTTACCTGCGCTTCCAGCTGCGCGAGGACAACCGCCTCGCCGTGCCCGAAGTGCTCTGGGACTATTGCAACGACGCCGTGCTGACCACGCGCGCGATCGAAACGGCGGCGCTGTCGGATGCGGAAACGCTCGCATCGTGCGGGCTCGATCAGGCCGACGTCCTCGCGACGCTCATCGAAGCGTTCTTCGAAATGGCGCTGGGCGTCGGGCTGTATCACGCGGGACTGGATGCGGCGGGCGCGCGCGTGAGCATCGAGCCGGACACGCGCGGCCAGATCGTGCTCGAAGCCGATAACCCGATGATGATCTTCGCCGCTCACGAGCGCGATTTTCTCGTCGGCGTGTCGCATGCGCTCATGGAGGGCGATCACAAGGCGGCGGCCCGCGCGCATCTGGAGCACGGCCGGCCCGGCGCGAACGTGACGCATCACGAGGTGCGCGTCGAAGCGACGTATCGGCGGGAGGCGGAGCGTTTCGCGTCGCCGCATGCAAGGCACGGCGCGGGCGTCGCGCATCTGTTCGGCGCGATCGGCAAGGCGCCCGCCGAGCATATGTTCAGCGCGGCGCACGGGCGCATCGCGTCGCGGGCGGTGTTGCTGTCGAGAGCGGCGGAAAGGATCGAGCGTGTCGCTGAGGACATCGCGCCGGATGTCGATGTGTGGAAGATCGCGCGCAAGGTCATCGTGCGGCTCGCCGCGGATCAGTTGAGTTTCCGAAGTCTGGCGGCGCGCCTCGCGCATGAAGCGACGCACTGGCCGCATACGCTGCCGCGGTTGCCGTCGCTCATCGCGCACTACGCGGCGGCGACGCAACGCACGCGCGGCACGGTGTTTCGTTAGCGCGTGCCCGGGCTCATGCGCTCCGCGATCGCGCGGCACGCTTCCCTGAGCGGCGTGATGTAGGTTTCGAGCGGCGTCGCGCTCTTTCGGAACAGCGGAATGCTGACGCTCACGCAGCCGAGCGTCGCGCCGTTCGCGCCGACAATCGCGCTGCCGTAGCAGAAAATCTGCGCTTCGTTTTCCTCGCGGTCTTCCGCGTAGCCGCGCGTGTGCGTCGCGTCGAGTTCGGCGTCGAGCGCTTTACGATCGACGATCGTGTTCGGCGTGAAGCGCGCGAACGCGATGCCTTGCAGGAGCGCGTCGCGTTCGGCGGGCGATTGCGTCGACAGATACGCCTTGCCGACGGAACTCGAATAAAGCGTCACGCGCGTGCCGATGCGCGAAGCCATGCGCACCGCGTGCGGACTTTCGAGCTTTTCGACATACACCATTTCCGAGCCGCTGCGCACCGCCAGATGCACGGTTTCCTGCGTTGCGTCGCGCAGCGTCTGCAAGGCATCAGCAGCGGCAATGCGCAGGTCCGAGCGCTCCCAGCTTCGGCTCGCGAGCGACATCAGACGCGGGCCTAGCGCGTAGCATCCGCCACGCGCGCTTTCGACCACCAGCCCTTCCGCGAGCAACGCGCCGACGATGCGATACACCGTCGGGCGCGGATAGCCGCTCGCGGCCGTGAGACGCGCGATGGTCGGCGGCTCGTCGGCATCGGCGATGAGTTGCAGCACCGCCATGAACTTCGAGAAGGCGGCGGTGCCGGAGGCCTTGGCGGCGTCGAGAGAAGTGGTGTCTGAAGGCATGATGCGTGAATCATGCCACGAGATAACCGCCATCGACGGGCACGATCGCGCCCGTCATGAACGACGCCGCCGGCGACGCGAGAAACGCCGTCACCCGCGCGACGTCTTCCGGCAGGCCCCAGCGCTTCATCGGCGTGCGTTCGAGGATCGCTTGCGAGCGGCCGTCGTCTTCCTGAAGCGCCTGCGTGAGCGGCGTCGCGATCCAGCCGGGCGCGACCGCATTCACGCGGATGCCGTCGGCGGCGTAGGCGATCGCGAGCGACTTCGTCAATTGCGCGACGCCGCCCTTGCTCGCGCTGTACGCGGGCACGAGACCGCCGCCGAAGAACGTCAGCATCGACGCCGTGTTGACGATCGAGCCGCGGCTCTTCGCGAGCAAGGGGCGCGCGGCCGCGCACATGCGCATCGTGCCGTTCAGATTCACGGCGATGACGCGCTCGAACGTTTCGATGTCGTGCTCGTCGCCGCGACGGATCATGCCGGCGCAATTGACGAGCACGTCGAGCGTGTCGAGCGTCGCGAACAGCGCGGCGGTGCTGGCGGCATCGGCGACATCGAGCGCGGCGAGTTCGATGCCCTTGCCCAAGGCGTCGCGCTGGTCATCGGTCGGCGCGAGCCCCGCCGCGACGACACGCGCGCCGAGCGCCGCGAACTGCTGCGCGATGCCCGCGCCGATGCCCTGCGTGCCGCCGGTCACGACGACGGTCTTGCCCTTGAAGAGATCAGCTTGAAAAGTCATAACGGTGTGATTTATACGGCGGGTACGGGCGCGGCCTGCTGCTCGGCGTCTTCGATCGGCGAACGCACGACGAACATGTAGACGAGCGCGGCGGCGAACGCGACGCCCGCGCTGATCAGGAACGCGTTCACGAACGAGTGCGTCTTGTCGACCACGAGACCGGTGATGAACGGCGCGAACGAGCCGCCGAAATAGCCGCCGAAGTTCTGGATGCTGCCGAGCGACGCGACCATGTGGCGCGGCGCCGCGACGGAAACAAGCGCCCAGGCCGCGCCGCTCGCCATGTTGACGAAGAACATCGCGGCTGAGAGATAGACGATCGCGAGCGTGAGGTTCGGCGTGAACGCGGCCGGCACCGTGAAGAGCGCGCCGCCGATGAGGCCAGAGCAGATCGGCCACTTGCGGCTGCGGATCGGGGCGACGCCGCGCGCCATCAGGCCATCGGCGATAAAGCCCGACGACAGCATGCCGAGCGTGCCCGCGAGATACGGAATCGTCACGACCCAGCCGGTCTTCGCGATCGTCAGATGACGCTCGTGTTCGAGATACGCGGGCAGCCACGTGAGGTACAGCCACACCATGTAGATCACGCCCATGAAGCCGAAGATCATGCCCCACGTGGTCGCCTTGCCGAAGAGGCCGCGCCATTCCGCGAAGGTCATGTTGCGTTCCGCGCGCTGCGCCGGCTCGCCTTCGGTCAGATGCGCGAGCTCATGCGCTTCGAGCTTCACGTCGCGGCGATTGCGATAGACGATGTACCAGCCGATCGACACCGCAATGCCGAGCGCGCCCATGATGACGAACATGTTGCGCCAGCCGAAGTTGAGCAGGAGCACGGTGAGGATCGGTGGCGCGAGCGCGGGTCCGATCGTCGATGACGTGACGAAAATGCCTGTCGGCTTGCCGCGCTCGCGTTGCGCGAACCATTCCGACACGACCTTCGCGCCCGCCGGAAACTGCGGCGCCTCGCCGATGCCGAGCGCGATGCGCGCCGCGAGGAACTGATGCAGGTTCGTGACTAGCCCGCCGAACAACTGCGCGACCGACCAGACGAACATGCCGAGGCCGAGCATGATGCGCGCGCCGAAGCGGTCGAGCATCACGCCGATGGGCAACTGCGAGAATGCATAGGCGAACGAGAACGCGGAGAGCAGCAGGCCCATCTGCGAAGCGGAGAGGCCGAGTTCCTGCGTGACGGAGTGATTCGCGATGGATAGCGTGCTGCGATCGAGATAGTTCACGATGCCCGCGAGCATCAGAAACGCGATCGCGACGATCTGAACGCGCTTCAGGCGCGGTGATTTTTCCAGCATGGTGTCTCCTCCGAATGCTCTTTTGAGTCTGCTAGAGGTGGTTTGGGAAATTAACGAATGAACTGATCGACGAAATCCGCGCCGAGACCAACCGACTCGTAGTGCTTGCGGCACATGTCGACCTTGGTGAACACGTCCTCGTAGCCGGTGTAGTTGCCGTACGGGTCGCAATAGAACATCACGCCGTTCACCTGAAAGTAGGTGATCATCTCTTCGACGTCTTCCGGCACGTAGAGCGTGTGCGTTTCGCCGGGCGGCTCGAAGACGTAGCTGCCTTCGGTCGCTTCCCAGTCGTGCTCCAGATAGCGCCAGCGGCCTTTCAGCACCATGCCGTGAACGGCCTGCGGATGACGATGGCGCGACAGCACGCCGGATTTGCGCACGCGCAAAAGGTTCATCCAGTACCCGGTCGATACGTTCAGGCACAGCGGACGGAACCAGACGTTTTCGGCTTGCGGAACCCATTCGCGCTCGTCGACAGGAATCGCGGCAGGGACGACGATTTCCTTTTGCGCTTCTTTCGGGAAGGGAAGTTGATACGGCGTCATGGCGTCCGCCGCGGGCTTTGGCGCGCTCATTGCGTCTCCTTGTCCATATTGTGGATGATGAATTCAAATTATGGACAAATATTCTGCCTCGTTCGGAGAATTGTCAAGATTCTTCATCGGATGCCGAATTCGTGCAGGACGCAGGCAGATTCGCGGACAAAAAGAAAGCGGACCCGCAAGCGGGCCCGCCTTTCGATTCGCTCGATGAAGCCGAGCGAGTTATCGCGCCATCATCAGCATATGCACGTTATGCATCACCCAGACCGTGCCGACGATCAGAATCAGCGACATGAGAATGGTGTATGCGAACGACATCGCATGCCAGCGCTGTCCCTTCGACGCGTTCACGTGCAGGAAGAACACCACATGCACGATGACCTGCACCGCAGCGAGCACCGCGAGCGCGACGATTGCGCTTTCGCCCCTGAACGCGCCCGATGTCGCTGCCCAGAACGACGCCACGGTCAGCACCACGGCCAGCACGAAGCCGATGAGATATCCGCGCACGGTGACGTGCGGCAGGTCGTTCGAATTGGTATGAGCATGTGCCATCAGACGACGCTCCCGAGATAGACGAAGGAAAACACGCAAATCCAGACGATGTCGAGGAAGTGCCAGAAGAGGCTCAGGCAGGCGAGGCGACGCAGCTCGCGCTCGTTCATCTCGGGATTGCTCGCGATCTGCACCGCCAGCACGACCAGCCAGATCAGGCCGATGGTGACGTGCAGGCCGTGCGTGCCGACCAGCGTGAAGAACGACGACCAGAACGCGCTGCGTTGCGGACCCGCGCCTTCGGCGATCAGATGCGCGAACTCGTGCACTTCCAGCCACAGGAAGCCCGCGCCCAGCACGAACGTGACGAAGAGCCACGCGAGCGCCGCACCCGACTTCTTGCGCGTTGCCGAGATCATCGCGAAACCGAAGGTCAGGCTGCTCGTGAGAAGCAGCGCCGTTTCGTACGCGACGTCGGTCAGGTTGAATAGATCCTTGCCCGTGGGGCCGCCTGCTGTCTGCATCGCGTACATCGCGAAGGCCGCGAAGAGCGACGCGAACAGCACGCAGTCGGTCATCAGGTAGGCCCAGAAGCCGAACACCGAATGAGGCTGATGCTCGTGCTCATGGTCGTGCGCATGCTGCGCGGAAAGTGTCGATTGCGACATTACATTGCCTCCAGTTCGAGTTCGCGCTCCGTAGCGGCCTTCACAGGCGACTTCGGCGGACGATTGCGCTCTTCGGTCGACTTCACGGTCGCAGCCGGGATGATGAAGCCGGCGTTCTCACGGAAGCTGTAGCCGATCACCGTCGCGACGATGCCGACGAGACCCGCGACCGCCAGCCACCAGATGTGCCAGATCGCGGCGAAGCCGAATGCGAGCGCGAACAGACCGATCACGAGACCCGCGCTCGTATTCGACGGCATGTGGATGTCGCGGTACGGACGCGCATCGATGCGGCCGTGTTCCTTGGCATCGGCGAAATCGTCGAGTGCGCGCACGGCCGGGATATTCGCGAAGTTGTAGACGGGCGGCGGCGAGCTCATCGTCCACTCGAGCGTGCGGCCGTTCCACGGATCGCCGCTGATGTCGCGATACGCGGGCTGATTGCGGCGGACGATGCTCACGACGATTTGCAGGACCTGGAACACGACGCCCAGCGCGATGATGCCCACGCCGACAGCAGCGGCGATGAAGAAGGGCTGCCATGCCGGGTTGTCGTAGTGATTCAGGCGGCGCGTCGCACCCATGAAGCCGAGGATGTAGATCGGCACGAACGCGACGAAGAAGCCCACGAACCAGCAGATGAACGCGTTGCGGCCGAGCTTTTCGTCGAGCTTGAAGCCGAACACCTTCGGCCACCAGTACTGCACGCCCGCGAAGTAACCGAACACCACGCCGCCGATGATCGCGTTATGGAAGTGCGCGATCAAAAACAGCGAGTTGTGCAGCACGAAGTCCGCGCCCGGGATCGCCAGCATCACGCCGGTCATGCCGCCGAGCGTGAAGGTGATGACGAAGCCGATGGTCCACAGCACGGGCGTCGTGAACTGCACGCGGCCGCGATACATCGTGAAGAGCCAGTTGAAGATCTTCACGCCGGTCGGGATGGAAATGATCATCGTCATAATGCCGAAGAAGGCATTGACGTTCGCGCCCGAGCCCATCGTGAAGAAGTGGTGCAGCCACACGAGGAACGACAGCACCATGATGCAGCACGTCGCCCAGACCATCGTCTTGTAGCCGAACAGCGGCTTCTTCGAGAACGTCGCGACCACTTCCGAATAGATGCCGAACGCGGGCAGAACCAGGATGTAGACCTCGGGGTGACCCCAGGCCCAGATCAGGTTCAGGTAGACCATCGGGTTGCCGCCGCCGTCGTTCGTGAAGAAGTGCATGCCCATGTAGCGGTCCAGCGCCAGCAGCGCGAGCGCCACGGTCAGGATCGGGAACGTGGCCATGATCAGCACGTTCGAGCAGAACGCCGTCCACGTGAAGACGGGCAGCTTCATCCACGTCATGCCGGGCGCGCGCATCTTCACGATCGTGACGAAGAAGTTCACCGCCGTCAGCAGCGTGCCGATGCCGGACAACTGCAACGCCCAGATGTAGTAGTCCACGCCGACGCCCGGATTGAACTGCGTCTCGGAGAGCGGCGGATACGCGAGCCAGCCTGTCGAAGAGAACTCGCCGATGAAGAGCGACAGGTTGATCAGGATAGCGGCCACGGCCGTCATCCAGAACGACAGCGAGTTGATGAACGGGAAGGCCACGTCACGCGCGCCGATCTGCAGGGGCACGACGAGGTTGAAGAACGCGACCAGCAGCGCCATGGCCATGAAGAAGATCATGATGGTGCCGTGGGCCGAGAAAATCTGGTCGAAGTGATGCGCCGGCAGATACCCCGGCGAATCGAGCGCGATGGCCTGCTGAATGCGCATCATGACGGCGTCGGCGAAGCCGCGCACGAGCATCAGCCCGGCGACGACGAGATACATGACGCCGATGCGCTTGTGATCGACCGAAGTCAGATACTCGCGCCAGAGCCAGCCCCATTTGCCGAGTTTGGTGAGAAGGGCGACCGTACCGAGTGCGAGGATCGCCATGAAGACGGTCGCCCCCATGATGATGGGCTCGTGGTACGGGATCGCCTCAAGCGTTAATTTGCCGAACATGGCTTACCCCTTTGTTACACAATTTGCGCCTACGACCGAGTTGCCGTAGTTGTACTTCGCGACGATGTTGCTGAAGAGCTTCGGATCGACGGTCGAGAAGTAGCGCACGGCAACCTTCTCGCTCGGGCGCGCGACGCCGGTGTAGACGTCCATGCTCAATGCCTCGGGCGCGTTTCTGACTTGCTTGAGCCACGCGTCGAAGTCGGCGTTGGACATGGCCAGCGCGCGGAACTTCATGTCGGAGAAGCCTTTGCCGCTGTAGTTCGCCGAAATGCCCGCGTAGTCGCCCGCGTGATCGGTCAGGAGGTGCAGCTTCGTCTGCATGCCGGCCATTGCGTAGATCTGGCCGCCGAGTTCCGGGATGAAGAACGAGTTCATCACCGAATCCGACGTGATGCGGAAGTTCACCGGCGTGCCCACCGGAAACGCGAGCTGGTTCACCGACGCCACGCCCAGATCCGGATAGATGAACAGCCACTTCCAGTCGAGCGCCACGACTTCGACGTTGATCGGCTTGACGCTGGATTCCAGCGGCTTGTACGGATCGAGTTCGTGCGTGGATTTCCACGTGAGGATGCCGAGGTACAGGATGATGATCGCGGGGATGATCCAGACCACGACTTCGATGGCCGTGGAGTGCGCCCACTTCGGCGCGTAGGTGGCGTTCTTGTTGGACGCCCGATAGCGCCATGCGATGAACAGGGTGAGCAGAATCACCGGAACCACGACCAGAAGCATGGTGTAAGTCGCGGTGGCGATCAGCGAGGATTCCGCTGCGCCGATCACGCCTTTCGACTCCAAAACCTCCAGCTTGCATCCCGAAAGACCGACACTGGCTATCAGCCCCGATAACAATGGCACTGCTAAACGTTGGGTATTTTCATTCATTGCATTCGCTGGTTTCTATGATCGAAGCGTCCCGGGGAGAACGCCACTGCACGGCTTTGCGCCGCGTCAAGATCATGCCACGCGGGATTTTTCGCGATGGCCCGAATGTTTGGAAAATTGTTTCAGATCAAGCTGATGCGACAGGGTGTCGCGCGCGATATGACTCTTCGGGAGTGACCCGAAAGGGCAGGAGAGTCTACAACGAATGGTTGACGTCGCGGGTGTCATAAAAGGTGGCTCGGCGCGGGTCAAATCATGTCGCAAAGATGAAAATGATCGTCCGGCGCGGGCCCCATCGGCACGCGCCGATTTCCAGAAGGCATCAGACAATATGAAGAAGAAAATCTCGATTCTCGCCGCCAGCTTGCTGGCACCTGTATTCGCCCACGCCGCGTGTTCCGATTTCATGCAGACATGGGTCGACAAATTGCATCACGGGCGAACGCTCGATTCGCGCCTTGCCGTTTGCAAGGAATGGCCGACCAACCCGGATCTCACGCTCGCCGTATTGCCGCTGAAGCAGAAAGGCGATAGCGACGACGAAGGCATCGACGATGTGGAGGTTCTCGTGGCAGACAGCGCTTCCGGCTCGGTGATCGCGCACGTCTACGAGCCGAACGCGATTACTTTCGACGCTGTTCGGGTGGACGGCATCGAACTCGATACGGCGCGGTATCAACTGAAGCCGGGAAATCGCGCGTTCGGCGTGCGGGTCGATTACTCCGGCTCGTCGCGCGTGAATCCCTTTGGCTCGACGTCGCTGAATCTTTATACGATCGAAGGTCAGACATTGCGCAAGCTTGTCGACCGGCTGGCTATGTCGAACTACAGCGGCGAGAACGACGGAGCGTGTGACGGCTATCTCGATTCCACGACCCGGACGATCGATATCGGTCCTGCGGGCCGCGAGGGATACGCGGCTCTGAAAATCGCTGAAAAGTCGACCCACACAGTGAACAAAATGGTCGGCCAAACCTGCACTGACAGGGACTCGCCGGCGCTGCGCAAGAACTTCACATTGGAATACAACAACGGACATTACATCGTTCCGAAGGCGCTGCGACAGGACTAGAAAAGGCGCGATGCGCATTCCACGCGCGGGCTTCGCAAACGACGTGAAGCTCAAACCCGCTAACCCATCCGAACTACGCCGCACTGACTAGCGGCACGACGTCGCCGCATCCGCATGGCGGATAGGCGTCTCGCGCGACGTTCCTTACCCTTGTCGATAAAGCAGCAACGACAAGGGAAGGACGATGAGCGTCGTCGACACACACTTCGAATCCAAAGCATCGACCGACATGCGAGCCTGGCGCGTGCTCGGCGCCAGCACGTTCGCATTCACGATCTGCTTCGCCGTCTGGATGGCCTTCGCCATCCTCGGCATTCCCCTCAAAAAGCAGTTGCATCTCACCGATACCGAGTTCGGCCTCATCGCCGCGACGCCCGTGCTCACCGGCTCGCTGTTGCGCGTGCCGCTCGGCATCTGGACCGACCGCTTCGGCGGCCGCCCCGTGTTCTTCTGCACGATGGCCGTCACCGTCATACCGATCTGGCTGACCGGCTACGCCACCGAACTGTGGCAATTCCTCGTGCTCGGTTTGTTCGTCGGCATCGCGGGAGCGTCGTTTTCCGTGGGCACGCCGTATGTCGCGCGCTGGTTCCCGAAGTCGCGCCAAGGCTTCGCGATGGGCATCTTCGGCGCGGGCAACTCGGGCGCCGCGCTCACCAAGTTCGTCGCGCCCGTGCTGATTCTCGCGGCGGGCACGTGGACCATCGTGCCGAAGGTCTATTCCATCGCGATGCTCGTCACCGCGCTGATCTTCTGGTTCGTGTCGACGTCGAACCCCGCGCATCGCAGCGCCGGCGCGCCCGGCCTCGCCGCGCAGATGGCCGTGCTGAAAGACCGTCGCGTGCTGCGTTACGCGCAGTACTACTCGGTCGTGTTCGGCGGCTATGTCGGCCTCGCGTTGTGGATGCCGCAGTACTACGTGAATCAGTACGGCTTCGGCATCGAACATGCCGCGTTTCTCGCCGCCTGCTTCTCGCTTCCAGGCGGCATGCTGCGCGCGCTCGGCGGCTGGATGTCCGACCGCTTCGGCGCGTATCGCACCACATGGATCGTCATGTGGATCGCGCTCGCGTGCTTCTTCCTGCTGAGCTATCCAGTCACGGACTTCGTCGTCCACGCGAAGGACGGTCCGCGCACGTTCCACATCGAGACGGGACCGGTCGCGTACACCGCGCTGATGTTCGTCGTCGGCGTTGCGATGGCAATCGGCAAGGCGTCGGTATTCAAGTTCGTCTCGGATGAGTTCTCCGCGAACATCGGCGCGGTGTCGGGCGTCGTCGGACTCGTGGGCGGTCTCGCCGGTTTCCTGTTGCCGATTCTTTTCGGCGCGCTCGTCGATCTCACCGGCGTGCGCACCACCTGTTTCATGCTGATGTTCGGCGCGACCGCCGTCAGTCTCATCTGCATGCACTTCACGTTTCAACCCAAACACTAGTCATGTCATCAAGATACCTGCTCACTCGATGGGAGCCCGAGAACGCCGCCTTCTGGCGCGAAACGGGAGAATCGGTTGCCCGCCGCAACCTCTGGATTTCGATTCCCGCACTGGCGCTGGCCTTTACGGTGTGGTCGCTGTGGAGCGTGGTGGTCGTCAGTCTCGACAAGGGCGGCTTTCACTTCACGAAGGACCAGTTGTTCTGGCTCACCGCGCTGCCCGCACTATCGGGCGCGACGCTGCGCATTTTCTATTCGTTCCTCGTGCCGATCTTCGGCGGCCGCCGCTTCACGGCGTTCTCCACGGCAAGTCTGCTGATTCCGGCGATCGGCATGGGCGTCGCGCTACGCGACCCATCGACAAGCTATTCGACGCTGCTCGTGCTCGCGCTTTTGTGCGGCCTCGGCGGCGCGAATTTCAGTTCGTCGATGGCGAACATCAGCTTCTTCTTTCCCAAAGCTAAGAAGGGGTTCGCGACTGGCATGAACGCGGGCATCGGAAATCTCGGTGTGTCGGTCGTGCAGTTCGTGACGCCGCTCGTCATTTCCGCAAGCGTGTTCGGCACGCTCGCCGGCGAAACCCAGACCTATGTCTCGAACGGCGTCGAGCACAGCATCTGGCTGCAGAACGCGGGTTTCATCTGGGTGCCGTTCATCGTGATCTCGGCGTTCGCGGCGTGGTTCGGGATGAACGATATCGCGGACGCGAAGGCATCGTTCGCGGAACAGGCCGTCATCTTCAGGCGCAAGCACAACTGGCTCATGTGCCTGCTCTATATCGGCACGTTCGGCTCGTTCATCGGCTTCTCGGCGGGCCTCGCGCTGCTGACGAAAGCGGAGTTTCCGTCGATCAACCCGACGGCCTACGCGTTCCTCGGGCCGCTCGCGGGCGCGCTGACGCGTCCTGTCGGCGGCTGGATCTCCGACCGCCTCGGCGGCGCGCGCGTCACATTGTGGACCTTCATCGCGATGATCGCCGCGGTCTTCGGCGTGATGGCGTTTCTCCCGCACGACGGCTCCGACGGCAGCTTCGCGGGCTTCCTCGCCATGTTCATCGCACTGTTCGCGCTGACGGGAATCGGCAACGGCTCGACGTTCCGCATGATCCCCGTGATTTTCCTCACGCAGAAGCAGCGCGAAGCCGAAGGCAAGACCGAAGCGATCAGGAAGCAGGCGCTGCACGAAGCGGGCAAGGAATCGGCAGCGGTGCTGGGATTCGCGGGCGCAATAGGCGCGTACGGCGGCTTCTTCATCCCGCGCAGCTTCGGCACATCGATGAGCATGACCGGCTCGCCCGACGCCGCGCTCTGGTGCTTCATCGCGTTCTACGCGGTGTGCGCGGTGGTCACCTGGGTCTGCTATGCGCGCCGCAACGCGGACATGCCGTGCTGAGCTAGTCCGAAAGGCGTAGACGCGCTAGTCCTCATGACGCGTATCGATCGCTCCTTTCGGGGAATGGGCGCGCGGGCATCGCGTCTCTACACTCGAATCAATGTATTCGTGGCGGCGCATGGCCGCTACGCCCGGAGAAACGGATGAGTCACTTTCTGGATCGGCTGAAGTTCATGTCGCGCGTCAAGTCCACGTTCGCGAACGGACATGGCGCGGTCGTGAACGAAGACCGCAAGTGGGAAAACGCCTACCGCAGCCGCTGGCAGCACGACAAGATCGTGCGCTCCACGCACGGCGTGAACTGCACGGGCTCCTGCTCGTGGAAGGTCTATGTCAAGAACGGTCTGATCACGTGGGAAACGCAGCAGACCGACTATCCGCGCACGCGTCCCGATCTTCCCAATCACGAACCGCGCGGCTGTCCGCGCGGCGCATCGTATAGCTGGTACGTGTATTCCGCGCAGCGCGTGAAGCATCCGATGATTCGCGGCCGTCTCATCGAGATGTGGCGCGAGGCGCGCAAGACGCTGGATCCAGTGGCGGCGTGGGCATCGATCTGCGAGAACCCGGAGAAGGCGAAGCGCTACAAGAGCGTGCGCGGCCTCGGCGGCTTCGTGCGCGCGGACTGGGACACGGCGAGCGAGATCATCGCGGCGGCGAATGCCTACACAATCGGCAAGTACGGTCCGGATCGCGTGATTGGTTTTTCGCCGATTCCCGCGATGTCGATGGTTTCCTACGCCGCCGGCGCGCGCTATCTGAGCCTGATCGGCGGCGCGTGCCTGTCCTTCTACGACTGGTACTGCGACTTGCCGCCGGCATCGCCGCAAATCTGGGGCGAGCAGACCGACGTGCCCGAATCCGCCGACTGGTACAACTCCACGTACCTGATGGTGTGGGGCTCCAACGTGCCGCAAACGCGCACGCCGGACGCGCACTTTTACACGGAAGTGCGCTACAAAGGCACGAAGACGGTCGCGGTGTCGTCGGATTACGGTGAAATGG
The DNA here is from genome assembly GCF_046030135.1 of Caballeronia jiangsuensis. Classification (NCBI taxonomy): domain Bacteria; kingdom Pseudomonadati; phylum Pseudomonadota; class Betaproteobacteria; order Burkholderiales; family Burkholderiaceae; genus Caballeronia; species Caballeronia jiangsuensis. The sequence goes on along the minus strand of NZ_JAQQDB010000021.1, from coordinate 77,536 downwards.
TGAAGTTCGGCGACATCTGGCTTGCGCCGAAGCAGGGCACCGACGCCGCGCTCGCCATGGCGATGGGCCATGTCGTGCTGAAGGAGTTTCACGCTACAGCCAAGTCCGCGTACTTCCGCGATTACGTGAAGCGCTATACCGACATGCCGATGCTCGTCGTGCTGCGCGAACACGAAGGCACGCTCGTGCCCGACCATTTCCTGCGCGCGTCCCAACTGCAGAACGATCTCGACGAGGCGAACAACCCGCAGTGGAAGACGCTCGTCATCGACGAGAGGAGCGGCAGGATCGTCGCGCCGAACGGCACGATCGGCTTTCGCTGGGGCGAGCCGAATCACAACGACGGCGCGAAGGTCGGGCGCTGGAATCTCGAACAGAAGGATGGCGGCTCGGGCCGCGATATCGATCCGCGCTTGTCGCTCGTCGGCGCGAACGACGAAGTGGCGGACGTGAGTTTCCCGTACTTCGGCGCGGAACATGACGCGTTGCTGGCGCGCCGCTTGCCCGTGAAGCGCATCGTGCTCGCGGATGGCGCGAGCGCTCGCGTCGCGACCGTGTACGACTTGCAGTTGGCGAACTACGGCGTGGACCAGGGTCTGGGCGGCGCGAACGTCGCCACGTCCTACGATGACGACGTTCCCTACACGCCCGCATGGCAGGAGAAGCACACCACCGTGCCGCGTCATCTCGTGATTCAGGTGGCACGCGAGTTCGCGGATAACGCGGACCGCACGCAGGGCAAGAGCATGGTGATCGTCGGCGCGGCGCTGAATCACTGGTATCACAACGACATGATCTATCGCGGCATCATCAATCTGCTGATGATGTGCGGCTGTATCGGCAAGAGCGGCGGCGGCTGGGCGCATTACGTGGGCCAGGAAAAGCTGCGTCCGCAATTCGGCTGGGCGCCGCTCGCATTCGCGCTCGACTGGTCGCGCCCGCCGCGCCAGATGAACGGCACGTCGTTCTTCTACAACCATACGAGCCAGTGGCGTCACGAGAAAGTGGCCGTGGACGAGATTCTCGGGCCGACCGCCGACAAGTCGCGCTACGAGAAGCTCTCGATGCTCGACATGAATGCGAAGTCGGAACGCATGGGCTGGCTGCCGTCGGCGCCGCAGCTCGGTGCGAATCCGCTCGATATCGTCGATGCCGCGAAGCGCGCGGGCCGCGATCCGATCGAATACACGGTGGAACAACTGAAGTCGGGCGCGCTCGGCTTCGCTTGCGACGATCCCGACAATCCGGCGAACTTTCCGCGCAACATGTTCGTGTGGCGTTCGAACATTCTCGGCAGTTCGGGCAAAGGGCACGAATACTTCCTGAAGTATCTGCTCGGCACGCAGAACGCGCTGTTCGCCGATGAAGCCGATGCGATCAAGCCAGGCGAAGTGAATGTGCGCGACGCCGCCGAAGGCAAGCTCGATCTCCTGACCGTGCTCGATTTCCGTATGAGCACGACGTGCCTGTATGGCGACATCGTGCTGCCGAGCGCGACGTTCTACGAGAAGAACGACCTGAACACATCGGACATGCACCCGTTCATTCATCCGTTGTCGGAGGCGGTGCAGCCGTTGTGGGAAAGCAAGAGCGACTGGGAAATCTACAAGGCGATCGCAAAGAAGTTCGCGGAGATCGGCGGCAAGCATCTCGGCACGCGCACCGATCTCGTGTGCACGCCGCTCATGCACGACACGCCGGGCGAACTCGGGCAGGCGTTCGAGCCGAAGGACTGGCGTCATGGCGAATGCGATCTGATTCCCGGCAAGACCGCACCGTCGATGACGCTCGTCGAACGCGACTACAACGCGATCTACGACAAGTTCACGTCGGTTGGACCGCTGCTTGCGAAACTCGGCAACGGCGGCAAGGGCATCAACTGGAATACGGCGCATGAGGTGAACGAACTCGCGTCGCTGTCCGGCGAGAAAGAAGGGCGTCCGCGTCTCGACACCGCAATCGATGCCGCCGAGATGATCCTCACGTTCGCGCCCGAAACGAACGGTCATGTCGCGGTGAAAGCGTGGGAAGCCCTTTCGAAGATCACCGGACGCGATCACTCGCACCTCGCGCTCGGCCGCGAGCACGACAAGATCCGCTTCCGTGACGTCCAGGCCCAGCCGCGCAAGATCATTTCGGCACCGACCTGGTCCGGGCTCGAATCGGAGGAAGTCAGCTACAACGCAGGCTACACGAACGTGCACGAGCTGATCCCTTGGCGCACGCTTACCGGCCGGCAGCAGTTTTATCAGGATCATCGCTGGATGCTGGATTTCGGCGAAGGTTCGTGCGTCTACAAACCCGCGATCGATACCAAGACCATTTCGCCGATGCTCGGTGCGAAGCCCAACGGCGAACATGAACTCGTGCTGAACTGGATCACGCCGCACCAGAAGTGGGGCATCCACTCGACGTACACGGACAACCTGCGCATGCACACGCTGTCGCGCGGCGGTCCGCACGTGTGGGTGTCGGAAGCCGAAGCGAAGGAAGCCGGGTTGAAGGACAACGACTGGGTCGAAGTGTTCAACGTGAACGGCACGCTGACGGCGCGCGTCGTCGTGAGCCAGCGCGTGCCGCGCGGCATGTGCCTCATGTATCACGCGCAGGAGAAGATCATCAACGTGCCGGGCGCGGAGACGAGCGGCATGCGCGGCGGCATCCATAACTCGGTGACGCGCACGGTGCTCAAACCGACGCACATGATCGGCGGATACGCGCAGCAGGCCTACGGCTTCAACTACTACGGCACCGTGGGCAGCAATCGCGACGAATACGTCATCGTGCGCAAGATGAAGAAAGTCGACTGGCTCGAAGGCCCGCTCATGGAAGGAGCAGCATCATGAAGATCCGCGCGCAGGTCGCGATGGTCCTGAATCTGGACAAGTGCATCGGCTGCCATACCTGCTCGGTCACATGCAAGAACGTGTGGACGTCGCGCGATGGCGTCGAGTATGCGTGGTTCAACAACGTCGAGACGAAGCCGGGCATCGGCTATCCGAAGCAGTGGGAGCGCCAGGAGAAATGGAACGGCGGCTGGATTCGCAAGAGCGATGGCCGCATCGAATTGCGTCAGGGGCCGAAGCTGAAAGTGCTCGCGAACCTCTTCGCGAACCCGAATCTCCCGGCCATCGACGACTATTACGAGCCGTTCACCTTCGACTACGAGCGTCTGCAGAACGCGCCGCTTTCCCAGACGCCGCCCACGGCGCGCCCCGTGTCCGCGATCACCGGCAAGAAGATGGACAAGATCCATTGGGGGCCGAACTGGGAAGACGATCTCGGCGGCGAATTCGAATCGCGCGGCCGCGATGCGCTTTTCGAAAACGTGCAGAAGGAGATGTACTCGACGTTCGAAAACACCTTCATGATGTACCTGCCGCGCCTGTGCGAGCACTGTCTGAACCCGGCGTGCGTGGCGTCGTGTCCGTCGGGCTCGGTGTACAAGCGCGAGGACGACGGCATCGTGCTCGTGGATCAGGACAAATGCCGTGGCTGGCGCATGTGCGTGTCCGGCTGTCCGTACAAGAAGATGTACTTCAACTGGAAGTCGGGCAAGGCGGAGAAGTGCGTGTTCTGCTATCCGCGCATCGAAGCGGGCGAGCCGACTGTGTGCTCGGAAACGTGCGTGGGACGCATCCGCTATCTCGGCGTGATGCTGTACGACGCGGACCGCATCGCCGAAGCGGCATCGGTTCAAGAGACGACGGACCTCTATCAGTCGCAGCTCGACCTCTTCCTCGATCCGCACGATCCGCAAGTCCAGGCCGAAGCGGCGCGCCAGGGCATCGCGCAAAGCTGGCTCGACGCGGCGAAGCGCTCGCCGGTTTATCGCATGGCGTGCGAGTGGAAGGTGGCGTTCCCGCTGCATCCCGAGTACCGCACCTTGCCGATGGTCTGGTACGTGCCTCCGCTTTCGCCGATTCAATCCGCGGCCGACGCCGGCCACATGGGGATGAACGGCGTGATTCCCGATGTAAAAAGCCTGCGCATTCCGATGCGCTATCTGGCGAATCTGCTCACCGCGGGCGATGAAGCGCCGATCGTCGCCGCGCTCGATCGCATGCTCGCGATGCGCGTCTACAAGCGGGCGCAGAACGTGAACAACGTGAACGACGCCGCCGTGCTGAGCGATGTAGGCCTCACGGCATCGCAAGTGGAAGAGATGTACCAGCTGATGGCGATCGCCAATTACGAGGACCGTTTCGTGGTGCCCTCATCGCACAAGGAAATGGCGCATGACAGCTTCGACGAAAAAGGCAGTTGCGGCTTTTCATTCGGCAATTGCGGCTCGCCGGGCGCGTCTGACGGATCGCTCTTCGGATCGCGAACGCATGGCGAAGTGAGCTACGCGGCGTTGCCGAAGTCCCGCAGGAAGGCGCTGGCGGACGGTTGATCAAGGAACACACGATGTCGCTCTATCCCATTCTTTCCGCGCTGCTCGATTATCCCGAGCCTGCGCTTCTGGACGCGCTGCCAGAGATCGAAGCCGCGCTGCACGACTGGCCGCAGGCGCAGGCGCGGCTCGCGCCGCTCATCGCGTCGCTGAAGCTGCCGCTCATCGAAGTGCAGCAGAACTACGTCGCTACGTTCGATCGCAATCCGTCGCATTCGCTGCATCTCTTCGAGCATGTGCACGGCGAAAGTCGCGATCGCGGTCAGGCGATGGTCGATCTGCTCGACGAGTATCGCGGTCTCGGCCTCGATATCGCATCGAACGAATTGCCGGATTACGTGCCGCTCTTCCTCGATGTGCTCGGCGCGATCGAACCGGCTCGCGCTCAGTCATTGCTCGATGACGCGATTCATGTGCTCGATGCGGTCGGGGAGCGTCTCGCACGCGACCGAAGCCCTTATGCGGCCGTGTTCGCCGTCTTGCGCGAGCTTGCCACTATCGAGCCGCGCCCGCTCGCGCAGCCGCCCGTGCGCGACATGGACGAGATGCTCGAAACCTTCGGGCCGGGTCCGGACGGCGTCGAGCCGCTGCTGGCACCGCACACGCGACAGGACACGCAAACCATTCGCTTTCATCCGCGCGGCGCAACGATGGCCGATGCGGGTGCACCCATCGCAAAGGACACACGATGAACATGTTCAACGCCTTCGTGTTCGGCATCTATCCGTATATCGCCGCCAGCATCTTCCTGTTCGGCAGCCTCGTGCGCTTCGAGCGCGAGCAATACACGTGGAAGGCGGACAGCACGCAGTTTGTCGAACGCGGCAACCTCAGGCTCGGCAATATTCTGTTTCACATCGGCATTCTGGGACTGTTCTTCGGTCACCTCGTCGGCTTGCTCACGCCGGTCGCGGCGTGGGATGCGCTCGGCATCGAGCACAGCGTCAAGCAGATGGTCGCAATGGTAGCCGGCGGCGTGATGGGCACGATGTGTCTTGCCGGGCTGCTGATCCTGCTGCATCGCCGCCTCGCGAGCGCGCGCCTTTCGGCAATCACGAAGATCGGCGACCGCGTGCTGCTGCTGTGGATTCTCATCACGCTGCTACTCGGGCTTTCGACGATCGGTGTGTCGGCCGGTCACATGGATGGCTCGATGATGGTGCGCCTCATGACCTGGGCGCAGCATATCGTCACGTTCAGAGCCGATGCCGCGCGCTATGTCGCAGATGCGCCGCTGCTCTTCCGCGTACATTTGTTCATGGGCATGAGCCTGTTCGTGATCTTCCCGTTCACGCGGCTCGTGCACGTCTGGAGCGGCTTCGCTTCGCTCGGCTATCTCGGACGGGCGTGGCAACTCGTCCGCAGCCGCTGAATCCGTCAACGGAGAAGCATGTCCCTGCCGTCGTTTCGCGATCGTCTGACCACACGCATCGTCACGCTGTCGATGGTGTCGCTCGTCCTCGTGCTCGCGATGATCGGCGGGACGCTCTGGCTATCGTGGCAACTGCAGGGCGCGGGCGCTGCGATCAACGACGCGGGCAGCCTGCGCATGCGTGCGAACGCCTTGGCGATTGCTCTGCTGAAGCGCCCGGAGACGTCGCAGGTGATGTTGCAGTTCCAGATCGAACAGATGAACTCGACGTTCGATCGCCTGCGCAAAGGTGATCCGGAGCGCCCGCTCTTTCTTCCCGACGACGCCGACGTGCGCCGCCAGTTCGATCATGTCGCGAATGTGTGGCGCACGCAGCTCGAACCCGATGTGCGCAAAGGCATGGCTGCCGAACCGCAGGCGGTATCGCGCTATCTGCTTGAATTGCGTGCCTTTGTCACGGGGGCGGACGAACTCGTCGGCCTGATCGAGCGGGAGAATGCGCGCAAGACCGCGTGGCGGCGCACGTCGCAGAGGGCGCTCGCAGCAATGGCGTGCCTGGGCACCGCGGCGATCGCTTACCTGCTCTATCTATGGATCGTCGTGCCCGTGCAGCGCTTGCAGGAGGGGCTCGCGCGCATCGAAGGACGCGAGTTCGACGCGCGTTTGCCCGTCGAAACGCAAGACGAGTTCGGGCATCTTGCGGCAGGCTTCAACCGTATGGCCGCGGAATTGCAGATGCTCTATCGCGATCTCGCGGGCCGCGTCGACGCGAAGACCGCCGAACTCGCCGCGCAGAACCGCGAGTTGACGGCGCTCTATGAAATGGCGGCATTCCTGAATCAATCGAATGACGTCGACGCGCTGTGCCGGGGCTTTCTCGCGCGCCTCACGCGCCAGTTCGAGGCGGACGGCGCGGCCGTTCGCCTCGTCACCGAGGACGGTCAGGTGCGTTTGATCGGTTCGGAAGGGCTGCCCGACGCGTTGCTTGAGGATGAACGCTGCCTCGCCGCCGATGGCTGTGTCTGCGACGAACGGCCTTGCCGGCGCGCGGGCTTTGCGAGCGTGGCGGCGTTCAACATTGTGTCGCAAGGCGAAAAGCTCGGTGCGTTCTCGCTGCATTTCCGTGGCGAGCGCATCATCCCGGCGTCGGAAGCTCAATTGCTCGAAACGCTCGGCGCACACTTTGGGACGGCGCTCAAGAGCAGGCGGATCGCGGCGCTCGCGCGGCAGCTCGCGGTGTCAGAGGAGCGCAATCTGGTCGCGCAAGGCCTGCACGACAGCATCGCGCAGAGTCTCAACTTTCTGAAGATGCAGGTGCATCTGCTCGACGCCGCGACGCGCGAAGCACGCATGGACGAGATTCGCGAGATCGTGCCCTTGCTCGCGGGCGGTGTTGCCGAAAGCTACGTCGACGTGCGCGAGCTTCTGATGAATTTCCGCACGAAGCTCGGCAGCGGTGAACTCAGGCGCGCAGTGGATGAATCGATCGAACGTTTCGGCGTGCAGACGGGCATCGTGCCATTACTCGACTACCGCGAGCAAGGCGGTTTGCCCTTGCCGCCGGATCAGCAACTGCAGGTGCTTTTCATTCTGCAGGAAGCGCTCTCCAACATTCGCAAACACGCGAAGGCGCGACACGTTAGCGTGACAATCGTCAATGCTTGCGACTTCAGCCTCCTTGTCGAGGACGATGGTCAGGGCTACGATCCAGAAGAGATGGCCGTCCTGGGCGAGACGCATGTCGGCTTTCACATCATGCGCGAGCGTGCGCAAAGGCTCGGCGCCACGCTTCGGTTGACTAGCGCGCCTGGACACGGCGCACGCGTCGAACTCGTCTTGCCGGTTCCGGCGCGTCAGACCGCCTGAACAGGGTCTCGCGCGCTGGTTTCGAGAGCTGCTTCGAGTTGTGTCATGACCATCCGCATTCTGTTGATCGACGACCACACGCTGTTCCGCTCAGGCGTTCACGCCATCTTGCAGCGGCAATCCGATTTCAAAGTCGTCGGCGAAGCAGCCGATGGACTCGAAGGGCTGAAGCGCGCGAAGCAGTTTCTTCCGGACGTGATTCTGCTCGATCTCCACATGCCCGGACTCTCGGGGCTCGAAACACTGAAGCTGCTCGTGCAGGACGTGCCGCAAACCGCGGTCGTCATCCTGACCGTTTCAGAGGATCTCGATGAACTCTCGCTCGCATTGCGCGATGGCGCGTGCGGCTATCTGCTCAAGAGCATCGAAACCGACACGCTCGCCAGCGCGATCCGCAAGGCGGCAGCGGGTCATCCGGTCATCGCCGACGACATGACGGCGAAACTCGTCGCCAGCATGCGCGCACCGAAGAACGCGCCGGCTCCGCCGCCTGTCGCCACGGCCGATCCACTCACCACACGTGAGCGCGACATCATGCGCGAACTGGCGCGCGGTGCGAGCAACAAGGAGATTGCACGTTCGCTGATGCTCGCGGAGAGCACGGTGAAGATCCACGTGCGCAACATCCTGCGCAAGCTGAATTTGACGAGCCGCGTGCAGGTCGCGATCTACGCGGTCGGGCAGGATGCGGCGCCAGCGACGGAAGCCGCCTGAATCTTCACCGACATGTACCGAAGCGCGCATCACATCGAGCCGTACAACATGAATTCTTACCGAACCGAGTTGCCCATGACCTCTCACGCTCACCCTTTCGCGCCGCTCACGATTCGCGGCCGCACTCTGTTGCCGATCGTGCAGGGCGGTATGGGCGTCGGCATTTCCGCGCATCGGCTGGCGGGCAGCGTGGCGCGTGAAGGCGCGCTCGGCACCATCGCGAGCATCGACTTGCGTCATCATCACGATGACTTGCTCGCGATGTGCCGTGAAGACCAGACACGTCCGACACTCGAACGCGCGAACCTGATCGCGCTCGCACGCGAGATCAAGGCGGCGCGCGCGTTGTCGGAAGGGCGCGGCATGATCGCCGTCAACGTGATGAAGGCCGTGAGCGCGCATGCGGACTACGTGCGCGTCGCGTGCGATGAGGGCGCCGATGCGATCGTCATGGGCGCGGGCCTTCCGCTCGACTTGCCGGACCTCACGCAGGGCTGCGATATCGCGCTGGTCCCGATCCTCTCGGACAGCCGCGGCGTGACGCTCGTTCTCAAGAAGTGGATGAAGAAAGGCCGCTTGCCCGACGCCATCGTTATCGAGCATCCGGCGCATGCCGGCGGGCATCTTGGCGTCAGCGACGTCGCGGACATGCACGACGAGCGCTTCGGTTTCGAGCGCGTGCTGAGGGAACTCGACGCGTCGTTCGCATCGCTCGGGCTGAAGCGCGAGGACGTGCCGGTGATCGTCGCGGGCGGCATCAACAGTCATGAAGCCGTTCGCAAGTGGCTCGCGGCCGGCGCGAACGGAGTGCAGATCGGCACTCCGTTCGCCGTCACCGAAGAGGGCGATGCGCATCCCGAGTTCAAGCGCGTGCTGGTCGAGGCGACGCCGGACGATATCGTCGAATTCGTGAGTGTGACCGGCCTTCCCGCGCGCGCCGTGAAGACGCCGTGGCTCATGCGCTATCTGCGCAACGAGGAACGGATCCGTACGAAGATCGGCGCGCGCAAGCAGACGTGTCCGTCGGCGCTCGAATGCCTGAGCGCGTGCGGGCTGCGCGACGGCATCGAGAAGTTCGGTCACTTCTGCATCGATACGCGCCTTGCGGCAGCATTGCGCGGCGATGTCGGCAACGGCCTGTTCTTCCGGGGACGCGAGAAACTGCCGTTCGGCGCGGCGATCCGGAGCGTGCGCGATCTGATCGAACTGCTGTTGACCGGCGCGACGAAAGTTGCGCCGGCGGCATGTTGAATACCGAAGGGCCGTGATCGAAGGAGCATCAACGCGATGTCGAAGCGCTTTCCGCTCAACCCGCAACATCCCGAGCGCAATTGCTGGGGCTGCGATCACTATTGCGCGACGGACGCGCTGCGCTGCGGTAACGGTTCGAGCCGCACGCAGCATCCGGCCGAACTGCTCGGCGAAGACTGGTACGAGCACGGCGAGTGGAATCTCGATGTCGCGGAAAATGCCAGGTCGATTCAACCGGGCGCCGCGCGGTCGAAATGAGCGGCGGGCGCACGCGCGCGCCACCGCTTGCTTATAAAGGAATGCGCGCGGTGAAGCGTGTTCCGTCTGTGATAGACGAGCACACTTCGAGCGTCCCGCCATGTGCTTTGACGATCTGTTGGCAGATGTAAAGACCCAAACCCAGTCCTCCGCCCGGTGCGCTGGTCTTGGGCCGCCAGTAAGGTTCGAATACCCTCGGCAGCAACTGCGGTGGAATCGGCTCGCCAGCATTGGATACCGAGAGTACGAGCATCCCTTCTTCGACGATGGCGCGCACGACGACCGGTGCGTCCGGGGACCCGTGCGTCAGGGCGTTCGCGAGCAGATTGGACATGAGCTGCTGAAGACGAGCGATGTCGCATCGAGCCGGCCCGCTCAAGGAGATGGAGCAATCCACCACTCTCGACGGATACGCCATGCAAAGTTCGTCGACGACCGCTCGCAGATGCACACCGAGCTCGCTTTCGTCGTTCAGTGCGATCGCCATTCCGGAGCCCATGCGACCGCGCGCAAAGTCCATCACGTCATCGATGAGCCGCGCCATTCTCGATGCCGTGCGCTTCAAACGATGTCCCATCGCTGCAATGTCGGGTTCCGCTTCACGGCGGCTCAATAGCTCGGCCGTTGCGCTGACGGCCGACAGCGGGTTGCGCAAGTCGTGACCCAGAACCGCGATGAATTGCTCGCGCAACGTGGCGGTTTCCCGTTCCCGAAGCAGTTGCGATTCGGTTGACCATTGCCTCTGTTCGCTGTCCAGCTGCATGCCGATAAGGTTGGCGAAGACCTCGAACATGCGAACGATCTTCGGGTCTGAAACGGCCGCCGGGCTTGCATCGATCGCACACAGGTTTCCGAAATACTCGCCGTCTGGCAGGACGATCGGGACGGAGATATAGCTCCTCAGACCGTAAATCGCTGGCGTATGGTGAGCTCGATACTTCTCGCTCTCGCTGAAGTCGTCGATGACGATCGCCAGTCGTGCCGCGCGGGATTCGAAGCAAAGCGTGGTGTGAAGTTGTAGTTGTCCGCCCGGCTTGAGGCCGAATCCGACTTTGTCGAGGACCGCGCAGGCCGTCCAGGTTGCATCGGTCACGCGCGCGACGGCGGCAAAGCCCATCCCGGTCTCTTCGCAAATCATCTTCAGCATCGAAGGGACAGCGCCGATACGGGCTACCGCGCCGATATCTCGCGCGAGTGCCTCACCTGAATCCACTGCGTTGACTATGTTTTGCATGGTGCTGCACACGCGTCCAGGTTGGGGCATCGACAAAATCAGTCGGAAAATCCGGGGCCTCGGGCCGACGCCCGCAAAATACTCCCGATCTTCGCGACGAGATCAGCGTACTACATCAAATAACGGCATGGTTCCTGCTATCGAAGTTTAAAGGCGAAATGCTACTTGTACGGTGCAGATGGGGGGAGACAAGAATGAAGAAAGTAAAAATCGACCTCTTGCGTCCCACTCAGGTGACGCACGGTTTGCGAGAGATACTCGACAAAACGAAAACCTACGAGTCGCTGACGGGTCACGATCTGGACATGGCCATCGCTGAAAAGCCGGTTCCTGTCGTGCTCGGTCCGGACGGCGCCCCGTTCGCAATCGACCATCACCACGTTGCAAGCGCGTTGTGGCGCGCCGGAATAAAGAGCGTTCCGTTCGTTCTGGTCTGTGATTTGTCGTCGCTCACCAGGGCCGATTTCTGGTTGACCATGGAGAACAACCGCTGGGCTTATCCCTACGACGCGCAGGGCCGGCGCGTCGCATTCGCCGACTTTCGGGACCATGTGTGGGAACTGATCGACGATGATTTTCGGAGTCTGTCGGCGGCCGTGCGCGACGCGGGCGGATATGAAAAGACGACGGTTCCGCTCGAAGAATTCCGCTGGTCCGATTTCCTGCGACGCCATTTGCCCCCGCCCGAAAGCGACGCCGAATACGATGCGCTGGTCAAAAAAGGAGTGAAACTCGCGAAGACGAAAGTCGCGCTTGGACTTCCGGGATATCTCGGCCCGGCAGACTGAGTGACCCTTCTATGGCGACTGCCGAAACCCGGTCACGCTCGCATTATTGGAGGACCCGATGAACATCCTCATCGCGATATTCGGAGAGGGCAGGGATCTCGATGCCTTCCAGATGGCTGCCAGGACAGTCGTCGTCTTTTTCGCGGCGCTCGTTTTCATTCGTATTTCGGGCCGACGCTCCTTCGGACAACGCTCTCCCTTCGATTACGTGGTCGCGATACTCCTCGGCGCCACGTTGAGTCGCGTTATTGTCGGCGCTTCGCCAGCGGTGCCGACGATGCTCGCTTCGTTAGTCATGGTGCTGATACATCGGGCGCTCGCGTGGGCTTGCCTTCGTTCGCCCCGGCTGGAGTCGCTCGTGGTCGGCGTGGAAAGGGAAGTCTATAAGGATGGCCGGTTCAACGAAGACCAGATGTCGGCGGCACTCATCACAAGAACCGATGTATTCGAGACCGCGCGACAAGAACTTCACACGCTCGATCTCGACGACGTGCATTCGGCCATACTCGAACGCAACGGGCAGGTTAGTCTCGTCCGCAAGAAGATGAAGCGCGACCACTGATCCGGCTGCTTAAGTCGGCGCAAACACCACTGCCCCGGCTTCGTCGATGTATGTAAAGCTTCGAAAAAAACGGTACTTCTGATCGCCGACAGTTATCCAGTTCAAACCCACGTGAGTCGTCGATTCGAGCAGTTCTTCCGCCATTGCCGCCGAGATCGTGCCGTGGGGAGTCAATCTGGCGTCCTCGTCGCCCGGATTACCAATGTAGACCGCAAAAAGCTCCGGACCGCGGCGCATCATGACCACGCATTTGCCCTTTTCCAGAGAGACTTCCAGATACGCGGCCAGCGTTTTCAATGACTCGGGCGTATGGCCGGCCGGGCCGGACGCCAGTTCTGAAGCGGTGTCCATTTCGCTGTCTCTATCAAAAGATGTGGGTCCGGCATCGAAAGCTTACTCCTCCGCAGCCTCGAATCGACAGGCTTATCGCGCGGAGCGTATCGGATTGTTCGTCTGCGTCGGCTTGTCTGTTCAGGCCGCAATACTTTTTCCCGCGCGGAGGCCCGCTTAAAGTGGTCGGCTTCTTCCAGGATTTCTCATCATGCAAATCGATACACCTGCAACTTCAGCGTCGTTGCATGGCGGTAGCACATCGTTGCGCCAGTGGCTGTCCGTGGTCGCTGTCGCCGTCAGCGCATTCGCCTTCGTCACGGCCGAGTTCCTGCCGGTCGGACTGTTGAGTCAGATTGCGCACGACCTCGGCGTCAAACCCGGCGTTGCCGGCCTGATGGTCACGACGCCGGGGATCATGGCCGCGATATTCGCACCAGCGTTGATTGCCGGTGCCGGACGTATGGACCGCCGTTTTGTATTTCTGTTGCTGACGGCGGTACTTCTGGTTTCCAACGTATTGTGCGCAATCGCGACGAGTTTCCCGGTCCTGCTCGCCGGACGCGCGTTGCTCGGCGCCGCGCTGGGCGGATTCTGGACGCTCGCGACGGCCGCCGCACCGCGACTCGTCGAACCGAAGGACGCCGCGAAGGCCACGGCGACCATTCTGACTGGCGTCACCTTCGCGACGGTTATCGGCGTGCCGCTCGGTACGTTCATCGCATCGTTCGCATCCTGGCGGGCGTCGTTCGCCGCCACGGCAGGGCTCGTGGCGCTCGCTCTCGTCGCACAGGCGCTTCTCGTGCCCTCGCTGCCGTCGGCATCGGCGCTGCGCATCGGCGATTTCAGGACGCTGCTTCGCCGTCCCGAGACCCGGTGGAGTTTGCTGATGGTCGCGCTCGTCTTCGGCGCGCATTTCTCGACATACACGTATATCGCGCCGCTCCTGGAGCAGGACTTCTCCATCAGCGCGATCACGTTGCTGCTGTTCGGATTCGGGCTGGTCGGATTCTTTTCGAACGCGCTGATGTCGATGGCGGTCGCGAACCATCTGAAAAAGTCCGTCGCCGCGATGATCGTGCTCCTGCTCGCCGCGATCGCGTCGATGCTACTTCTGGACCATTCGATCATCGGCGAAGCAGCCGGGATGCTGCTCTGGGGCGTGGCCTTCGGCGCGCTGCCGCTATGTTTCAGCGTATGGATTCAGCGCGGCACGGCGGACCTGCCTGAAGCGGGCTCTGCGATGTTCGTCAGCATCATTCAGGTCGCGATTGCCGTGGGTTCCGCGCTCGGCGGTTCAATTGTCGATCATGCCGGCGTGCGCGCTGACTTCACGCTGGGATGCGGGCTCGCGGTGCTCGGACTGATGACACTGAGCCGCCTTGCCGCGCTGGAACGGCCGGCTCGCGGATCGGATTTCGTCGGCGAGTGCGAACCATCGGCGGATTGACGTATGGCGTCGGCTTTGCCGGCGTCAGAGTCGACGAGCGCCGCCGCTGCTTCCTTGCGGCCGCGTCATGACTACGATTCCCAGGCCGGAGACGATCGTTCCGACAAGCATCGGCCAGGAAAGCGGCTCTCCGAACAGTGCCCACGCCCATACGAAAGTGACTGAAGGGCTCAAAAACAGCACGCTCGATACGCGCGCGGGCGACGAACGCCGCAAACATACCCAGTACAGGCCGTAACCGCCGATCGTCGAGATGGCCGCCGTCCAGCCGACGCTGGCTGCGAAACCGATTGTCGCGATCGGTCTCACGCTGCCTTGCGACATTTGCAGGCAGGCGAACATGAGACACGACACGACGCAGTGTATCCAGAGGGTAGGCAAGAGGCTCAGCGAGCCCGCGCGAGATGCGCTCCGTTGTTGCCAGATGCTGGCCACGGCGAGCGACATCATGCCCGCGACCGGCAACGCGTACGCCCAAAGAGGCGCGGAGCCAAGCGTCAACGCGTCGCGACTGACCACGAGTACGCCGGCCATCCCGAGCGCCATGCCGGCCCACGTCCGGCCCGAGATCCGCTCCCTGAGAAATATGGACGAAATGGCGACCGTTCCGACCGGCAGAAGATTTGCGATCAGAGCGGAAAGACCGGCCGATACGCCGAGTTCGATTCCCTTCGCAACGCCCGCGATATAGCCAGTCAACGCGAACAAGCCAATTGCGGCCTGTCGCAGCAATAAGCCTGCGGGCGCGTTGATGATCTCTCGCGCCACGAACGGAAGCAGGCAGACTGAAAGCACGGCGCAACGCCACAGCACCACGAGAAAGACCGGTGCGTAGTCCGTGGAAAACCGCATCCCGACGAAACCCGAACTCCACGCGATGACCATCAGCGCTTCCAGCGCAGGCAAAGGCACGCGCAGCGCCTCGATGGCAGGCGAATGAGCGGCGAGGCAAGGTCGAGAAGCTTTTGTCATGCATCCAGCCTAATACCCGTGCGACGATTCGAAAATCAAAATATATTGATGAGGTCGTTCAATCTGGCTGAACCATCATGGAATCCATCCTCGATATCGAACTCCTGCGCACCTTTCATGCGGTGGCGCGGCTCGGCAAGTTTCGTTCGGCGGCCGAGCATGTTCACAGAAGCCCGGCTGCGGTCAGCATCCATATCCAGCGTCTCGAAGCGATCGCTGGCGGCAGGCTGCTCGAACGGGACAATCAGTCCGTCACGCTGACGGCGCTCGGCAAAAGGCTGCTCGCGGGCACGAGCGAGCTGTTGAGCGCGCATGACCGCGTGCTGCAGGATATTCAGGGAAAAACGCTCGCGGGACGCGTCGTTCTGGGCGTGCCGGACGAGTACGCAACGCACGTCGTCCGGGATATTCTTCCGGGCTTCGCGGCAAGCTGGCCCAACGTGGTGCTGGAAGTGAAAACCGCACCGAGCCTCAAGCTTCGGGACTGGGTGACGCGCGGCAAGCTCGACGTGGCGTTACTGGTTCAGCCCGTCAAGGCGAGCAGACCCGCGGATGTCCTGACCCTGACCACGCCGGTCTGGGTCGGAAGTTCGACCTTCGTTGTGAACGAGGACCGTCCGCTTCCGCTGGCGTTGTACGGCGAGCCTTGCCCCTATCGCGTGGCGATGACAGACGCGCTCGAACGTGCCGGGCGCAAATGGCGTGTCGTGCTCGATAGCGCGTCGAGCCAGGTCATCAAAGCCTGCGTCGAGTCGGGGCTTGCGGTCACGCTGCTCGACCGCGCACGCGTCAGCAACGATATGAGCGTGCTGGACACGCTCCCGCGAATCGGCGACCACGAAGTCGTCCTGATGCGCGACGGCGCCGGTCGCGGAAGCGAAGCGATTGACGTGCTTATCGCCGCCATCAAGGCAAACTTCAGACTGTGAGGCGCGCTGCCTTCCAGCCCGGTCGGTCACCCGGCGGCAAGCGCCGCGCGTATGCGCTGAGCGAGAGCTTCGAGTTGAGCATCGTCGGCGCGCTCGCGTCCATGAGCCTTGAGCGGAACGTCGCCCCAGCGCGGAATGATATGAACGTGGATGTGCTCCACCGTCTGGCCCGCCGCCGCGCCGTTGAACTGCGCGATCAACATACCGTCCGGTTTCAATGCTTCACGCACCGCCGCTGCCACGCGTTTGACGGTACGCATGCAGGCGGCGAGTCCTTCATCGGAAACGTCGTGGATATTGGCGGCCGGCTCTTTCGGAATCACGAGCACATGCCCCTCGGATTGCGGCATGACGTCCATGAACGCAAGCGTGTTCTCCGTCTCGCATACCTTGATGCACGGCGCGTCGCCCCGCAAAATCCGGGCGAAGATGTTCTCCGGGTCATAGCTCATGGTCGTTTCCCTGTGACGTGATCAACGCATCTCATGATACTTCGTGATGGCGTTCGCTCTCGCGTGCGGCATCGATATGAGCGGCATCGCTTTCCAGAATCCGCGGCACGACCTCCTTGATGAACTCGACGAAGGTCTTGACCTTCGCATTCAGATACTGCCGCGACGGATAGAGCGCGTGCAGCGTGAGCGCCTGTAACCGATATTCCGGCAGCACGCGCACCAGCGCGCCGCTTGCGAGCAGCTTGCTCGCGGTCGACATCGGCAGCGCGCCGATGCCCATGCCCTCGCGCAGCGCCACCGCCAGCGCGCCCGCGACATTCACGCCGAAGTTCGTCTTCGCAAGCGCGAAGGTCTCGGTGCCGTTCGGGCCTTCGAAGGTCCAGACGTCGCGCGGAAAGATCGGCGAAACGAGTTGATGGCACGGATGGCGCGACAGCTCCGCGAGCGTACGCGGCGCGCCATGTTCGCGCAGATACGCCGGCGACGCGCACAGCACGCTATGCACCGTGCCGAGCCGTTGCGCGACGAGACTCGAATCCGGCAACTCGGCGATGCTCGCCTGCACGGTGAGATCGTAGCCTTCGTCGATGATATCGGGCATGTGCTGCGACAACGTCAGATCGATGGACACGGCCGGATGACGTTGCCGATACCGCACGATGGCAGGCACGACATACGACTGCCCGAGGCTCGTCGATGCATGAATGCGCAAGTGCCCGGAAGGGCGCAACTGCGCATCGGCGGCTTCGGCTTCGGCCACGTCGACGCACGCGAGAATCTGCTCGCAGCGCTGCAGGTAGCGCCGGCCCGCTTCGGTGAGGATCACGCGCCGCGTGCTGCGATGAAGAAGCCGCGTGTTCAGACGCGCTTCCAGCGTGGCGATGGCGCGCGAGGTCGCGGCCGTCGATATGTTCATGCGCTGCGCGGCGGCGGTGAAACTGCCTTCTTCGGCGACGCGGGCAAACATCCGCATGCTGCTGAGTGTGTCCACTTTCTTTTGCTCTGAGACGTATCAATCGATTTGCTTCTGCCATGCCGCGATCGCACTCGCGCACAGCGCGACGCCGATGATGTAGTAGAAGCCATCCATCGAACTGAGGAAGTTCGCCTGCTGCGTGACGATCCGGCCGATCTCGACGAGCGCGAGGCTCTTCGCTTCGGACGCGCCGTGGCCCATGCGCTCGAACGCGCCGAGCAGGCTCTGATACACGCTCTGAAACGTCGGGTCATACACGTTGACGGTTTCGACGAGCCGCGTCTGATGCAGCGCGACGCGATGCTGTTCGAGAATGATGATGGTCGCCGTCGAGAACGAATACGTCAGTTGCTTGACGATGTTCTTGAAGCGATAGCCGTGGCTGTACTCGTCGATCGCGAACACACGGAACGTCAGGTTCGCGACCGGCAGCGCGATGAAGAGCAGCAGCAATCCGCGCAGGACCATCGGCGCGATGAGCCACGGCATGGAGACGTCGGGCGGCATGTTGATCATCCATGTGCCGATGAACGCGGCCATCAGAAAGCCGGTCATGATCAGCCACTTCTTGTGCCTGATGCGCGACGAGAAGCGGAAGTAGACGATGGCCATCGCGAGCGAGACCATCGACGTGAAGCCGACGAGCCGCCCCGCGTTTTCGACCGGATAGCCGAGCCCGCCTTCGAGCAGGCGTGAAACGAGAAAGCTCATCGCGTTGTTGATGTAATAGAACGCGATGTACAGCACGATGCCCACCTGAAACGTCTTCTCGCGCAGCGCATGCAGCCGCAACAGCGGTTTCGGATGATGCCACTGATGCCACACGAACCACGCGAGCGACAGCAGCCCGGCGACGGTCAGCACGATCAGCTCGGGCGACGTGCTGAAAAGCTCGAATCGCACTTGCTGCATGACGATCTGCAGCGCGCCCTGCGCGAACGCGAAGATGATGTACGGCCAGAAGTGCGCCTCGCCGCGCTCCTCCGGATGCACCCGGCCCGTCGATGGCACGGCGACGAACGCCAGCACGCCGAGCGCGACGCCCGCGAACGCGGTGCACGAGAACAGCGCGCGCCACCCGAGCGACGCGACCAGATAGCCGCCGCACAAGGGCGCGAGCGCGGAGCCGAGCAGGATCATGTTGAGAAAGCGGCGCGTCGCGGCGGGGCGTGTCTGCCGCGTAAAGCGCGTCTGAATGAGGATGCGCGCGGCGCTCATCATCGGGCCGATGAAGTAGCCCTGAAAGCCGCGTGCGAACGCCAGCTCGATGGCCGATTCGGACAACGTCGCCGCCACCGCGCCCGCCGCGAACAGAAACAGGCATCCCGCGATATAGCGCCGGTTGCCGAGCCGCTCGATCCACCATTGCTGCTGCAGGATGCCGAGCACGGACGCCACCGCATACGCGCTCGATGCCCAGACGAGCTCATCGGACGATGCATTGATGCCGCCCGCGATATAGCTCGTGAAGAACGCGAAGACGGAGTTGTCGAAGTAATCGAGGCCTGTTGCGAGCGCGATGGCCCACGGAAACAGATCGCCGAGCACACGCTCCGCGATCGGCTTCGGATGCCGATACGACGCTTCGGTCATTCGTCGGCGTCCCCGGCGCTCTGCGCCTTGCGCGGCTTGCGCGCGGCCAGGCGCTCGCGCAGCAGCACTTCCTTGCTTTCGCCCGCGATTCTGCGCCGCAAATAGTCGAGGTCGCTGGCGAGTTCGCTGCGCACCGCCTGCGCTTCCTTCAATTCGCGGCGCACGGCCGCGATGCGCGCATCGACCGATTCGATCTGCTGCGACAGCGCCTGTTCGATCTCCCGCAACGACGAAGCCGAATAGCCGCTGCCGCCTTCGCTTTGCGTTTCCATCGGCCGCTTCAGCATCTCGACGATGCCCTGCAGCGAGAACCCTAGCGAACGCAGCCGCAGGATGCGCGCGAACAGTTCCAGGTCCTGCTCGCTGTAGAGCCGGTAACGGCCTTCGCTGCGAGACGGCGTGACGAGGCCGCGCTCCTCGTAGTACTTGAGCGTGCGCGGCGTGACTTGCAGGCGCTCGGCGGCGTCGCGGATGGTGAGGAACGCGGGCTTGGTTTCGGACATGACGGCATCGAAAGTGCGGTGTCGATGCCGCGCATTATAGCGCAAACCTGTACGTTCGCGTACAGGTTTGCCGGGCATGCGAGGTGCTGAGGTGCGGAGTGCTGATGAAAGAGGGCGCGATGATAGACTGAAAGCCTCGCGGCGCCGGCCATCGGCGCTGCCCGAACGTGACGAAAGCAGAAACGAATGAAAAAACGATTCTCGATGATCCGCGATTTCCACCTGGCCGACTGGTTCACGCTGGGTAATGCGGTGTGCGGCACGGGCGCGCTGTTCTCGTCGATGTCCTATCTCGACGATTCCGACGTGCTGCATATCTATCTCGCCTGCGCGCTCGTGTTCGCCGCGCTGGTCTTCGACGTGCTCGACGGCCGCATCGCGCGCTGGCGTCAGAAGGCATCGCTTCTCGGCAAGGAACTGGATTCGCTCGCCGACGTGATTTCGTTCGGTGTCGCGCCGGCGATCATCGGCTATGGATTCGGTATGCGCGGACTGTATGACCGCGTGGTGCTGGCGTACTTTGTCGCGTGCGGCGTGTCGCGTCTCGCGCGCTATAACGTGACGACCGAAGAGATGTCGGGCAGCGGCGGCAAGGTCACGCATTTCGAAGGCACGCCGATTCCCACGTCCTTCGTCATCGTGCTGCTGCTGACGGTCGGCGCGTGGTCCGGCGCGATCGGCGAAAGCATGTGGCTCGGCACCTGGCGCGTCGGCGGCTTCACGCTGCATCCGCTCGTGCTGATCTACGCGATCTCCGGATCGCTGATGATCAGCCGCATCCGCATTCCTAAGCCATGACTTCCTGAGCCATGTCATGCGGCGTGCTCTCCGGCGGCGCCGCATCGAACGCGTTCTTCAGCGACGTCGACAGACAATCCACGAAAGTCCGGATCTTCGCATCGACATGCTGGCGCGACGGATAGACCGCGTACACATTTGCGCCCAGCAGCGGATAGTCCGGAAAAAGACGCACGAGCCGGCCGGCCTTGATGTCGTCGGCGACGAAGTAATGCGGCATCGCGCAAACGCCCGCTCCCGCCAGCAGCGCGACGCGGATCGCCGCAGCGTCGTTGACCACGATTTGATCGATGCTGCCGGTCATGCCGGATGCGAGTTCCGCGTGCCAGTCGCACGGATGCGCGAACGGCGCGTTGATGCGCGTGAGCGCGTGCATCGGCAGATCGGAGACGGATTCCACCGCATGGCGTCGCAGATACGCGGGCGCGGCGACCAGCACGCGCTGAAAGCGCCCAACGATCCGGTACGCGTTGCCCGAATCGGGCAGCGAGGCCGCCGACAGCACCGAAACATCGAACTGTTCCTGCACGAGATCCGGCATGCCCGGCGAGAGCTTCAGTTCGACCGTCACTTGCGGATGCGCGCGCCGGTATTCGACGATCGTCGACATCAACTGAGTGAGGCCCAGATCGGGCATCGCGTGCACGCGCAGCAGGCCGCGCGGGATCGTGGCGGCATCGCTCGCTTCGGCGTCGGCGGCATCGATTTCGGCGAGGATCGTCTTGCACTTGCGGTAGTAGCGCTCGCCGCTGTCGGTGAGCGACACGCGGCGCGTCGTGCGCTGCAACAGCCGCGTGCGCAGGCCGTCTTCGAGCGAGACGACCGCCCGCGACACGATGCCCACGCTGCAATCCATGTCTTTCGCGACGCCGCTGAAACTGCCGGTTTCGGCGACGCGCGAGAACACGCGCATGCTGAAGAGCTTGTCCATATCCGCTTCGCCTCCCGATTTCATCGTGTCATCGATGCAATCAAGATACGTTCGCGAAACGCTTCACGCCATCAGCCGTGGATACAGGCCGACTATCCTTGCGTATAGGTTCGGGCCGAGTGACGGCGGCCGATCAGGATGAAATGCGCCAGCGCGACGAGCGGAAACACCGTGGCGACGGTCGCGACGAGCGTCCAGCCGCCGCGCTCGTACAGCGGGCTCGCCAGCGCCGAGCCGAACGCGCCGCCCACGAAGATGCTCGTCATGTACACGGCGTTCAGCCGGTTGCGGCTCGCGGCATGCAGCGCGTAGATCTCGCGCTGACCGAGCACCATGTTCATCTGCACGGCGAAATCGAGCACGACACCCGTCACCACGAGCGCGCCGACGCCCCACGCCGGATGCAGCACGACCGGCAGATACGCGAGCGCCGCGAGGATCAGCGCGATGAACGTCGCGCGCACGGTATGGCCCGCGTCCGCGAGACGCCCGGCGATCGGCGCGGATGTCGCACCCGTCGCACCGATGAGCGCGAAGATGCCGATGGCCGTCTGCGAGAGTCCGTAATGGCGCGTCAGCTCGACGGGAATGCCGGTCCAGAAGAGGCTGAACGACGCGAACATCAGCCCTTGATACAGCGAGCGATGACGCAGCACCGGCATCGTGCGCACGAGGTGGCCGAGCGAGCCGATCAATTCGAAGTACGTCGCCTGATGGCTCGGCTGGCGGCGCGGAATCGTGAGCGCCAGCACGGTCGTGATGCCGATCATCAGCACGGCGGCGACGCCGAACATCGCGCGCCAGCCGAAGTGGCCCGCGACGAGGCTCGATATCGGACGCGACAGCAGAATGCCGAGCAACAGTCCGCTCATGATCGTGCCGACCACCTTGCCGCGCGATTCGTCCGGCGCGAGATGCGCCGCGAGCGGAATCAGGATCTGCACCGCCACCGACGAAAAACCGATCAGAAGCGAGATCACGAGAAACCAGCCGGGTGTGTGCGTGAACGTGGCGGCGGTGAGGCTCGCGATCGACACGAGCGCGGTCGCGATCATGAGCTTGCGGTTTTCGAGCAGATCGCCGAGCGGCACGATGAAAAACAGGCCGAGCGCGTAGCCGATCTGCGTGAGCGACACGATCAGGCTCGCCGTGCCGCCCGCCATGTGCAGATCGGGCGCGATGAGCTCGATGATCGGCTGCGCGTAGTACAGGTTCGCGACGATCGCGCCGCAGCAGAACGCGAAAAGCGCGATCAGTCCGCGCGTGAGCTCGACGTGCTTGCCGCCGTCGAGCGCGGTCGATGTTGGAGTCGACATGTGGTTTTCCCGGAGTGGCAGAACGGGACTATACGGTTTTGGCGCGCAACGCGCTCGACACGCCCGTGCGCGCTGCTTTGTCGGACGAATGCGGGAATGAAAGCGAACGCTTCAAACCTATACGTACATATGATTTCGCGGCAATCGCCGCGTGCGTAAGATGAGTTCCATCCAAGCGGTGGACCAGTCCCATGCCCGCCGAAATTCACGCACGGTCCAGGACAACGCCCTTGCAATCGCCTTCCAGAGTCTCCGTGATCGACGATGACGAATCCGTCCGCGTCGCCTCCTCCAGCCTGTTGCGCTCGCTCGGCTGGGAGGTCAGCCTGTATCCGTCGGCGGAGTCGTTTCTCGACGCCGATCCGCTCGACGGCCTCGCGTGCATCATCACCGATCTCAACATGCCCGGCATGTCCGGCCTGCAACTGCAACAGCGTCTGCACGAACTGAAGCCGGACGTGCCGGTCATGTTCATCACCGCGTTCGCATCGGACGCCGCACGCCGTCAGGCGCTCGACGGCGGCGCGGTGTGTTTTCTCAGCAAGCCCGTCGATGGAACCGCCGTCGCCGATTGCCTGGAACGCATCAGGCAAGGCTTTTGGAAGGATTAGAATTCATTGCGTCATCCGGCCGGCGCGCGCGGGCCGCGATTTTTCCAACGAACGCCTTTTCGAACGCTCAATGACCATGCCGCTTGCTTCGTTCGTCGTTCGTTTCCATTCGCCGGCGTCCGTCCGGCCGTGATGGAGACATTCCAGAGCGCGCCGCGCGCGGTGCGTCACGATGTGCGCATCGTGTGGATGCTCGCGGCGGCCATCGCGCTCGTCGTGTTCCTGATCGATGCGCTCACGCCGCTCGATATCGCCATCGCGGTGCTGTATGTGATCGTCGTGCTGCTCGTCGCGTCGACCGGCAATCGCACCGCGACCATCACGACGGCGTGGGGCTGCGTGGTGCTCACGCTCATCGGCTTCATTCTCTCGCACGACGAAAACGTGTCGGGCGGGGCGCTCGCGCGCTGTGCCGTGAGCCTGCTCGCGATCGGCACGACCGGGATCCTCTCGCTGCGCAATCAGTCCACGACGACCAAGATGCAGGAGCAGCTCGAACTGCTCAATCTCGCGCACGATGCGATCGTCGCGCACGACATGAACGACCGCATCACGTTCTGGAACCGCGGCGCCGAAGCGCTCTACGGCTATTCGGCGCAAGAGGCGATCGGCCAGCCGATTCATCGCATGACGCAGTCGAACTCGCCCGTGCCGCACGCGCAGATTCGAACGGAACTGTTGCGCTCGGGGCGCTGGGACGGCGAGATCACGCGCGTGCGGCACGACGGCGGCGAGATCGTGATCGCGAGCCGCGCCGCATTGCTGCGCGACGCGAACGGCCTGCCGCGCGCCGTGCTCGCGACGAGCAACGACATCACGCAGCGCAAGCGCATGGAAGCGGAATTGCAGCGCCAGCGCGACGCGCTCAAGCGCAGCGAGGCGTTCCTGCTCGACGCGCAGCGCCTCTCGCGCACCGGCAGCATCGCGACGCGCCTGCCCGCCGGCACGATGTGGTGGTCCGACGAGGCGTACCGCATCTTCGATTACCCGCGCGATGTCGAGCCGTCCATCGACGCGATTCTGGCGCGCACGCATCCCGACGACATCGGCATCGTGCGCGGCGCGCATGAATCGGCGATCGGCGGCGCGTGCGACATCGACGTGGAGCATCGGCTTTCGTTGCCGGACGGCTCGGTGAAGCATGTGCATTTCGTCGCGCATCGCGCATCGACGGAAGCCGACGGCGACGAATACGTCGGCGCGCTGATGGACGTCACCGACACCAAGCTCGCGCAGGAAGCGCTCGCGCGCTCGACCGCCGAGCTGGCGCACGTGACGCGCGTCACGATGCTGGGCGAACTCGCGGCATCCATCGCGCATGAAGTTACGCAGCCGATGGCCGCGATCGTCACGAACGGCGACGCCGGCTTGCGCTGGCTCAACCGCGCGCAGCCGGAAATCGCGGAAGCGCAGCAATCCATCTCGCAGATGATTCGCGACGCCAAGCGCGCGAGCGAGGTCATCGCACGTATTCGCGCGATGGCGCGAAAGCGCGACAGCCAGCCCGCGACGCTCGATGTGAACGAGATCGTCGGCGAGACCATCGAACTCGTGCGGCGCGAGCTCGGACGTCATCGCGTGGATGTGCGCACGGAACTCGCGACGCCGTCGCCCATCGTGCAGTGCGATCGCGTGCAGTTGCAGCAGGTGCTTATCAACCTGTTCATGAACGCCGCGCAGGCGATGTCCGGCGTGAGCGGGCCGCGCGTGTTGCGCATCGCGACGGGCGAGAGCCAGAGCGACGAAGGCTACGCGCAGATCACCGTGCAGGATTCCGGCACGGGCATCAGCGTGGACAACGCGCGCCGTCTTTTCGACGCGTTCTTCACGACGAAGGCCGAAGGCATGGGCATGGGCTTGTCGATTTGCCGTTCGATCATCGAGGCGCACGGCGGCAGGATATGGGCGGAATCGCCCGATGAAGGCGGCGCGCGCTTGCGCTTCGTGCTGCCCGAAAACCAGGGGGCAGACGATGAGCATTGACAAGGACGCGGACACGAAGACGAACGCCGCGATGGTCTACGTGGTCGACGACGACGAATCGATGCGCGACGCGCTGCGCTCGCTGCTGCGTTCCGTCGACCTGAACGTGACGACGTTCGCGTCCGCGCACGAATTCCTTGCGTACGACATGCCGGAGGTGCCCAGTTGCCTGATCCTCGACGTGCGTCTGAAAGGGCAAAGCGGCCTCGCCGTGCAGGAGCAGATGGCCGCGAGTCAGTTGGGCTTGCCGATCGTCTTCATGACGGCGCACGGCGACATCGCGATGACCGTGAAAGCGATGAAGGCGGGCGCCAGGGATTTTCTCGCGAAGCCGTTCCGCGATCAGGACATGCTCGATGCCGTCGCGCAGGCGCTGGAGGCCGACGAGGAACGGCGCGCGGCGAGCCGCTCCGTCGCGGATTTGCGGCGCTCGTACGAATCGCTGACGCCGCGTGAGCGCGAGGTGATGGCGTTCGTCGTGTCGGGCCTGATGAACAAGCAGATCGCGGCGGAAATGAATCTGAGCGAGATCACGGTGAAGATTCATCGCGGCCAGGCGATGAAGAAGATGGCGGCGCGTTCGCTCGCCGATCTCGTGCTGAAGGCGGAGGCGCTCGGCGTGAAGATGCCGCAGGGCGCATCGACGCCGTCGCGCGCGCAGCGGCCGTAGGGCGGGTTTATCGGTGCGGCGTTCTGACGGACGATGCCGCTTCTTCGTCGAGCGCGATCCGCTCCAGCGGCAGCTCGGTGTCGTAACCCGCGCGATGGAGCGCGCTCCAGTCATGCGGCGCGCTCACCGAATACCACGTTCCGAACGCCAGCACGGCGGCGCAACCCGATAACAACACGCGTGTCGATGTATCGCCCATGATGCGCTCCCAGTGCGTGACCATGACGTCAGCTTAGAGAAGCGCACGCGCGCCGACCATTCTACGAACGGCTCGGCGCGCTCATACCAACGTGTGATGCGCTACCACGCGCGGCCGCGCTCGCCCAGTGCGGCGACGGCCTGCTCGTCGTTCATGAGCGCGTCGCCATCGCGATCGGAAAACCGATAGCTGCCGCGCTCTTCCGATTTCGCTTCGTAGAGCGCCGCGTCGGCGCGCTTCAACGCGCTCTCGAACACTTCGCCCGGATGCGCGAGCGCGATGCCGACGCTCACGCCCACGCGCACCGTCTGTCCGCACGCGAGCGTGTAGGGCGCGGACAGTTCGCGGATGATCTTGCGCGCGAACACGGCGTTCGACGCATCCGCGATGTACGTCGCGACGATCGCGAATTCGTCGCCGCCGAGACGCGCG
The DNA here is from genome assembly GCF_046030135.1 of Caballeronia jiangsuensis. Lineage (NCBI taxonomy): Bacteria > Pseudomonadati > Pseudomonadota > Betaproteobacteria > Burkholderiales > Burkholderiaceae > Caballeronia > Caballeronia jiangsuensis. The sequence goes on along the minus strand of NZ_JAQQDB010000021.1, from coordinate 50,947 downwards.
GCCAGTTCGCCGCGGCGCATCGCGTTGCGCAGGCGGTCGGCGACGAGCTTCAGCAAATCGTCGCCCGCGTTGTGGCCGTGCGTGTCGTTGACGCGCTTGAAGCCGTCGAGATCGACATACATCACCATCACTTTTTCGCGGCCGGCGCCGCCCGCCATCAGACGCCCGGCGTGATCGCCGAGATAGCGCCGGTTCGGCAGGCCCGTGAGCGAATCGTGATGCGCCCAGTGCAGAATCTTCGCCTCGGCCTTGCGGCGCTCCGTCACGTCCTCGATGATGATCACCGCGCTGCCGTCCGGCACCGGGTTGCGGCTCAGTTCGAGATGCCGGCCGTCACGCAGCGGCAGATCGAGCGGCAGATTGCCCGCCTCGAGCCATTGCGCGCAACGCTCGGAGAACTGCGCACGCAGCGTCTCGCCGAACTTCGACAGCCCGACATAGCCGATGAATTCCGGCAAGGACACGTTCAGCCGCAGCGTTTCGACGGTCGCGCCGAACAGCTCCGCCGCCTTGCGATTCGCGATCACCACCTTGCCCGACGCATCGACGGTGCAGAGACCGTGCGGCATGTGAGCGAGCGCCGCGTCGAAGCGTGCGGCGATTTCGGCGTGACCTTGCTCGGCGGTCATCAGCGCGACGAGGCCGCGATAGTGGCGCTGCACGACTGCGCACATCGCGCCGATATAGAGAAAGAGCGGCGGCACGAGAATCCAGTAGCCCGCCGGCCCGAACAGCCCGCCGACGCCGATCGGCAGTGCGCCGAGGCACACCTGCGCGATCGCCAGATGCGGCGTGCCCGCGTTGCGCGACGCGATGCCGCCGAGGAGGCCCGCCGTCACCATGATCGCGAGCGACGCGAGCACGGCATCGCCGGAAATCACGCAGGCCATCGTGCCGAGGCCGGACATGAGACACGTCAGGAGCGCGAACGGCGCGTAGCGCTCGGCCCACGGTCCGGGATGCGGCGCGCTCGGACGGCTCAGCGCGCGATAGCGGCACACGATCGAGAGACGCACGGCGAGCAGGAGCAGGTCGGCGGCGACCCAGAGCATTGCCCAGAGCGCCTGCTGACGCCCGAGCGCGATCATCGCGACGAACGCGCTGGAAATGCCGGACAGCAGGAGCGGGTGCAGGTCCTCGACGAGCGTCGACAGCAACGATGCGCGAATCGCGGCCGTGATGCGCCCGTTCTCTGTCGCCGGCGTGGCCAGAATCGAATCGATCAAGGACGGATTGCCTGACATACGGAAGACCGGGGCCAGCGAGAGGACGAAAACACGGCGACGGCGATGCCGTCACCGCCGGTACTCGTGTATACGGCCGCGGCTGCCCATACTTTAGGCACGACCCTGATTCCGTTTAGGCCGGTCGCTGACGATTATTCTCTCCGAGCGCATTCTGACTTTCCTCCGCGCCGAATTATGCTTTTCCGCCGACATAGTAATCTTGCGCTCACAGCGTTCAGCCAGACGCCGGCGCGCGGGTTTTGCCTCATCGAAAGCTTTCGATTCAGGGGCGATCATGAAGAGATGTCCTGCGCGCGACCCGGCGCGGACGTCGTCGGCGAAGAACGAAAAAGCAGTATCGTCGTAAAGATGGCCACAGAAACCGTCGTGCGAACATAAATGGAGACGTCATGGACACGAACTCTCTCTCGGGTGCAAACGGCGAGTCGCACGCCGAGCACCGGAAGCAGACGAAGAAAGCCACCGCGAGCGGCTGGATAGGCTCCGCGCTCGAGTACTACGACTTTTTCATCTACGCGCAGGCCGCTGCGCTCATCTTTCCGCAGCTTTTCTTTCCATCGGGCAATCCGAAAGTGGCGATCGTCGCGTCGCTCGCGACCTACGGCGTCGGCTATGTCGCGCGGCCGATCGGCGCGTTCGTGCTCGGCCATCTTGGCGACACGCACGGCCGCAAGAACGTGCTCGTGCTGTGCATGTTCCTGATGGGCTTTTCGACGATGGCCGTCGGCCTGTTGCCGACCTATCACAGCGTCGGCATGCTCGCGCCGGCGCTGCTCGTGATCCTGCGGCTGGTGCAGGGTTTCGCGGTCGCGGGCGAAATCTCGGGCGCCAGTTCGATGATTCTCGAACACTCGCCATTCGGACGGCGCGGCTACTTCGCGAGCTTCACGTTGCAAGGCGTGCAGGCCGGACAGATTCTCGCCGCCGCCGTGTTCCTGCCGCTCGCGTACTACATGCCCGAGGATTCGTTCAACTCGTGGGGCTGGCGCATTCCGTTCCTGCTTTCGGCGTTCGTGCTGGTCGCGGGCTACATCATCCGCCGCGAAGTGCATGAGACGCCCGCGTTCGAGAAGGAAGGCGAGAGGGGCGCCGTGCCGCGCTCGCCGATCGTCGATGCCTTCAAGTACAACCTCGGCGACATGTTCCGCGTCGTCTGCATGGCGCTGATGAACGTGATCCCCGTGGTCGCGACGATCTTCGGCGCGGCGTACGCGGTGCAGGCCGCCTACGGCGTCGGTTTTCACAAGAGCGTGTATCTGTGGATTCCGGTCGTCGGCAACATACTCGCCGTGGTCGTGATTCCGCTCGTCGGCAATCTCTCCGACAAGATCGGGCGCAAGCCGCCGATCATCGTCGGGGCGATTGCGTCGGGGCTGCTGTCCTATCTGTATCTCTACGCGATCAGCATTCATAGCGTCGGCATGGCGATCGTCGCGTCGCTGCTGATGTGGGGCGTCGTCTATCAGGGCTATAACGCGATCTTCCCGAGCTTCTATCCCGAGCTCTTTCCGACGCGCACGCGCGTGTCCGCGATGGCGATCTCGCAGAACGTCGGCACGACGATCACCGCGCTCCTGCCCGCGCTCTTCGCGACCGTCGCGCCGCCGGGATCGACGAACATTCCGCTCACGATCGGCTCGATCACGCTCGCCGTCACGATCATCTCCGCCATCGCCGCGTGGAGCGCGCGGGAGACGTATCGCATTCCGCTCAGCCAGCTCGGCGAGCAGGACGCGCGGCCGGTCGAGAAGTCCGAGTACGAGCGCCTGCGCGCGGAATCGGTCGCGAACGCCCGCGCTTCCTAGGCTTCATCTTCCCCTTTGTTGTCCTCACGGCGGCGCGTGGTCCGCGCCGTCCGCGTGCCTTCGCGCGCGCACTTTTTATCGATCTGGTGAATTCAAGTGAACACTGACTCAGGCAAGACACGTATCGCGGTGGCGGGCGCGGGCTATATCGGCCAGGCGCACATGGGCGTCGCGCAGGCGAGTGCGACATGCACGCTTTCCGCCATCGTCGATCCCGCGCCGGCGGCGACGGCCATCGCGGAGAAAGCGGGCGTGCCGCTCTACAGGACGCTCGACGAACTGCTCGCGAAGGATCGCCCGGACGGCATCGTGCTCGCGACGCCGAACCAGTTGCATGTGGAGCACGCGCGCATCTGTCTCGCGGCGCGCGTGCCGATGCTGCTGGAAAAGCCGATCGCGCCGACCGTCGAGGAAGCGCAGGCGCTCGTCGACGAAACCGAACGTTCGGGCGTCAAGGTGCTGATCGGCCATCATCGCGCGCATAGCCCGATCATGGCGCGCGCGAAGCAGGTGATCGATGAAGGACGGCTCGGCAAGCTCGTCGCGGTGATGGGCAGCGCGGTGTTCTTCAAGCCCGACGAGTATTACGCGAGCGCGCCGTGGCGGCGCGAACCGGGCGGCGGCCCGATCCTGCTCAACATGATCCACGAAGTGCATAACCTGCGCATGTTGTGCGGCGATATCGTCGCGGTGCAGGCGTTCGCTTCGCATGCGACGCGCGGCTTTCCCGTCGAGGACACTGTCGCGATCAATCTGCGCTTCGCGAGCGGCGCGCTCGGCACGTTCATGCTCTCCGACACGGCCGCGTCCCCGCGCAGCTGGGAGCAGACCTCGCAGGAGAACAAGGCGTACTCGACTTATCCCGACGAAGACTGCTACGTGATCGCGGGCACCTTCGGCTCGCTTTCCGTCCCGACGATGCGGCTCAAGTCCTACGGCCGCGCGGAAGACCGCTCATGGTGGAAGCCGTTCGAGGAAAGCATCGTGCCGATGCAGCGCGACGATCCGCTCGCGCATCAGATGGAACATTTCGGGCGCGTGGCGCGCGGCGAGGCCGAGCCTATTGTCAGCGCGCGCGACGGGCTGCAGAATCTGCGGATCACCGAGGCCATCGTGCTCGCCGCCACGAGCGGCAAGATCGTCGAGACCGCCTGAATCTTTTCAATTCCCCATCCCGTTCAAGGAAATCACATGGCAAAGATCCTGACGCTGCACGGCGTCAACCTCAACATGTTCGGCAAGCGCGACCCGAAGCAGTACGGCACGGCGACGCTCGCGCAAATCGACGAGCAAATGGCCGCGCTGGGCAAGGAGCTGGGCGTGGAGGTGGAGTGCTACCAGACGAATATCGAAGGCGAGATGTGCTCGCGGATTCATCGCGCGTTCGAGGAAAAGATCGATGCGATCGTGATCAACGCCGGCGCGTGGACGCATTACAGCTATGCGATCCGCGATGCGCTCGCCATTCTGACGGCGCCGGTCATCGAAGTGCATATGTCGCACGTTCACGCGCGGGAAGAGTTCCGCCACAAATCGGTATTCGCGGAAATCGCCAAGGGGCAGATTTCGGGCTTCGGCGTGGATAGCTATCTGCTGGGCTTGCGCGCGGCGGTCGCTGCGATCAACGCGGGCAAGTAAAGCGGAACGGGCACTGCGTTGTTTTCCGGCGAGGCGTTTGAGAGTCTCGCCGGTAGCACCGGGTCAGACCGAACGACCGAAATCCTTTGATGCATGCCGCACCGGTTCGTGGTCGCGCTGCACGCGCAACGGTTCCGGATTGCGCTGCGCCGCGCCGCGGATGAACAGCACCGCGCAGACCGCGCAAATGCCCCAGACCGCGGCGATGATCGTCAAGTAGCTCATTTCCTTCTCCCCGATGCTCCGGGCGCGGGCGGCTCGTGCCGTCACCGCTGCCCGCCTTCCGTTAGCCCTGTTGGTCCGTTACGCCTGCGACGCGGGCAGCGCCAGCAAACGTCCGATCAGCTCTTGCGCGAGCGCATGCTGCTCGGTGATGGTCTCGGCATCGTCGGCGGTGGCATCGCGCTCGCCGCGCAGCTTGCCCGCGAGGCGCATGATGTTGTCCGACGCCGACTGCAGCGCTTGCAGCAATTCAGCTTGCGTCGCTGCTGCGCCGACCTGCGATCCTTCGATGAAACACTCTGCCGTGCGATGCGGCCTGGCGTTTCCTTCCATCGTCTGATACATGGCGACCCCGTTTGTGAGTGGATGATGCGATTCTCCCGCCGACGCGCCCTTGTCAATCCTCCGAACAACACCTGATTCCAGCCTCAAATCGATTGTTGTGCGGTTCTGAAGATCGGACGCGTACTGCGGTAGGTCCGCCCATCAAGGCTTCTCGGGTCGCCGGGCGGTAAAATCGCAGATCCGTGCACAGATAATCGGCCTTTTTTGCAGCGCCCTGTGGGGTCGTCCGCACGAAAAAACAACAGTTTTCATTTCAAGAGACGCGTCAAAAGTCGGACGAAACGACCCGGTCGATCGTTCGGTCATACGAAAGCGGTAATTTTTGCGGTTCAGGCAGGCATCGACATGGTTTCAGGCAGGACGAACGACGCACCCCAACACGAAACACTCAAGCGCGGACTCAAGAGCCGCCATATCCAGCTGATCGCGCTCGGCGGCGCGATCGGCACCGGGCTATTTCTCGGCGTCGCGCAGACGATCAAGCTCGCCGGGCCGTCCGTGCTGCTCGGCTACGCGATCGCGGGTCTGATGGCGTTTTTCATCATGCGTCAGCTCGGCGAGATGATCGTCGACGAGCCGGTCGCAGGCTCCTTCAGCCATTTCGCCGACAAGTACTGGGGCCACGCCGCCGGGTTCATCTCGGGCTGGAACTACTGGGCCATTTACATCCTGGTGAGCATGGCGGAGCTATCGGCCATCGGCATCTACATGCAGTACTGGTGGCCGGGGTTGCCGACGTGGATATCGGCGCTGGGGTGCTTCGTCATCGTCAATGCGATCAACCTGACGAGCGTGAAGTCCTACGGCGAGACGGAGTTCTGGTTCGCGATCGTGAAGGTGGCGGCGATCGTCGGGATGATCCTGTTCGGCGGCTATCTGCTCGCGTCGGGCAAGGCCGGGCCGGAGGCGAGCGTCACCAACCTGTGGCGGCTCGGCGGCTTCTTTCCGAACGGCGTGCACGGGCTGGTGATGTCGATGGCCGTGATCATGTTCTCGTTCGGCGGGCTGGAACTCGTCGGCATCACGGCGGCGGAGGCGGAAGATCCGTCGCGCAGCATTCCGCGTGCGACCAATCAGGTCATCTATCGCATTCTGATTTTCTATGTCGGCGCGCTCGGCGTGCTGCTGGCGCTTTATCCGTGGGACAAGGTCGCGACCGGCGGCAGCCCGTTCGTGCTGATCTTCCGCGAGATGAACAGCACGCTCGTCGCCAACGTGCTCAACGTGATCGTGCTGACGGCCGCGCTGTCCGTGTACAACAGCGGCGTGTATGCGAATAGCCGCATGCTCTACGGTCTCGCACAACAGGGAAACGCGCCGCGCGCGCTCCTGCGTGTCAGCAGGCGCGGCATTCCGCTCGCGGCGCTGGCCGTGTCGGCGACCGTCACGGCGGCCTGCGTCGTCATCAACTACGTGATTCCGGGACGCGCGTTCGGCCTTCTGATGGGCCTCGCGGTGTCGGCGCTCGTCATCAACTGGGCGATGATCAGCATCATCCACGTGATGTTCCGCCGGCAGAAAAGCGCGAGCAACGAAACAACATCGTTTCCGAGCTTCGGCCATCCGTTCACGAACTACATCGTGCTCGCGTTTCTCGTGGGCATCGTGTGGGTCATGTACGAGATTCCGGACCTGCGCCTGTCCGTCTACCTGATCCCCGTCTGGTTGGCCGTTCTCGGAATCGGCTACTATCTCAAAAAAAGGGGCGCTGACGCGAAGCGCGCCAACCGCCTGCAATCCCGCTGATCTCTCGTCCTGACTCTCGTCCTGATACCGACACCATGTTCGAACATATCGATGCCTACCCCGGCGATCCCATCCTGTCGCTGAACGAAAATTTCCAGAAGGACCCGCGCACCAACAAGGTCAACCTGAGCATCGGCATTTACTTCGACGACGAAGGCCGCCTGCCCGTGATGCAGGCGGTGCGCGAAGCGGAACTGTCGATCCTGAAGGAACTCGGCCCGAAGCCGTATTTGCCGATGGCCGGTTTCGCGCATTATCGCGACGCGGTGCAGTCGCTCGTGTTCGGCAACGACAGCCCGTCGCGCGCGGACGGCCGTATCGCGAGCGTGCAGACGCTCGGCGGCTCGGGGGCGCTCAAGGTCGGCGCGGACTTCATCAAGCGCTATTTCCCGCAATCGAAAGTGTGGGTGAGCGACCCGACGTGGGAGAACCATCGCTTCATCTTCGAGCGCGCCGGCTTCGAGGTGAACACGTACCCTTATTACGACGAAGCCACCGGCGGCCTGCGCTTCGACGCGATGCTCGAAGCCATCGACAAATTGCCCGCGAAAAGCGTCGTTCTGCTGCACGCGTGCTGCCATAACCCGACGGGCGTCGACCTCGACCAGTCGCAATGGCTGAAGATCATCGACGTGCTGCAAAAGCGCGATCTGCTGCCGTTCGTCGATATGGCATACCAGGGCTTCGGCGCAGGTCTGGACGACGACGCGTTCGCCGTGCGCGAACTCGCGCGCCGTGGCGTGCCGGCGTTCATCGCGAATTCGTTCTCGAAGAATTTCTCGCTGTATGGCGAGCGTTGCGGCGGTCTGCACGTGATCAGCGACGACGCCGCCGAAGCCGACCGCGTGCTCGGCCAGTTGACGAGCGCGGTGCGCGCGAACTACAGCAATCCGCCGACGCACGGCGCGAAGATCGTCACGCATGTGCTGAATACGCCTGAGCTTAAGCGCTCGTGGGAACAGGAACTCGCGTCGATGTGCCAGCGCATCGCGCGCATGCGTCAGGCGATCCACGACGGCCTGAAGGATCACGTGCGCGGCGAAATGCTCACGCGCTACATCAAGCAGCGCGGCATGTTCACGTACACGGGTCTCGTCGCGGATCAAGCGGATCGGCTCAAGGAGGAGTTCGGCGTGTATATCCTGCGCTCGGGCCGCATGTGCGTCGCGGGTCTGAACGACAGCAACGTGCAGACCGTCGCCGATGCGATCGGCAAGGTGCTCGCCGCAAAATAATCGTTACAGCGCGGGACAGGACAGCACTTTCTGCGGCGGCAGGCTGCCCGGTCCCGTATCGACCTTCGTGCCGCGCGGCGGCGTCAGGATGAGCCGCGCGCTCGTCGCGCTTTCATTCGCGAGCACGTACAGGTCGCCGCTTCCCTCGGGCTGCCAGTACACGCGATACACCTCGCCGTCCTTGTAGACGTGCAGCGCGCCGTGCCGCACGGCGCCGCCCCGCCAGAAATTCACGCTTTCTCCTTCGCGCAGCGCGATCATGCCGTCCTGCCCGTTCGTCGCGCTTTCGAGCGTGCCGCAGACGGCATCGTCGGCGTGCGCGTGCGTGCACGCGACCAGCGCCGCGAGCGCGCCGGCGCGAATCGTGTTGGATGCGCGTTTCATCATCGATCGACTCCTTGCTTAAAAATGGCGCGTGCGCCGTCCCGCGCTCGTCGCAAGATATGCGCCGACGTTCCTCCGCGCGTGTGCTACTTTGAATGGAGACAGGCTTCGATCATGGAGGGTCTCATGACTGTGATCGCACCGGACGAAAGAACGGAATTCCTCGCGATTCTCGCGCGCCATCGGCTCGATGAAAGCGATTTTCTCGTGCAGGAAGGCGGCGCGTCCGACATCGTGGACGATGTTTATCCGTTGCAGGGCGTCGTCACCATCACGCGACGTTCCACGCTCAAGGAACGCGAATATCGCATCGGACACGGCACGGAATGGACCGCGGCGTTCGAAAAGGATTTGAACAAAGGCGTGTTCGGCTGAACGGGCACGCCGCAGGCAGTTTTTTCACGCACTTTTTTGAAGCGGAGCACGCGATGAGACCGACTGAATTCAACTCGTTCAAAGCGCATGTCGCGATGCTGCTGCGCGATCTGCCGCGCGGCATGACCGCCGATCTCACCGACGTCGCCGTCGCGTACTGGAACGGCACGCAAGTGGTCGGCGCGTACCTGCGCGACAACGGCCGCATCGACGAGGATTTCGATTTCGACGAAAACGCGTGGGGAAACTGGGGCGACGAATTCCTGATGTGGATGGATGCACCGCGTTTCTCCGAACGCGCCGATCTGAAGGCGGCGTTCGTCTCCGGCGTGATGCCGGCGAATGCGTGCGGCGGACTCTGGCCGCGGCCGCGCTGATCCGCAGGCGCGCACGCGCCTTTTCCAGGGCAAGTCTTCTGTAAGCACGCGTCGCACGCGTCCTCTCCCGCCGAACGGCACAGCGTTTGCTCCTACCCACGACGCGACAGCGTCCGAACCACGACCGCGCATCGGCCGTGTTCCGCCATTCATCGTCACGGAGGGTTTCAGCATGGCTGGCAACGGAAGACTTCATCCGCTCACGTTCTTCACGGCCGTCGTGTTCATCGTCATCGGCGCGTTGCTGGCGGCGGGCGGTGCGTATCTCGTCACGTTGAAAGGATCGTGGTACTACGCGATCGCGGGCGGGGCCATCGTTCTGACCGGGCTTTTGCTGCTGATACGGCGGCGCTCCGCGCTGCTGCTCTTCGCGCTCGTGCTTTTCGGCTCGACGGTCTGGGCCGTGTTCGAAGTGCATTTCGACTTCTGGCAACTGATGCCGCGCCTGTGGATCTGGCTGCTGCTCGGGATCTGGCTGCTGATTCCGTTCGTGCATCGCGGCGCGCTGTTCGGTCCGCCTTCGACCGCGCGCGCAGCGCGCACGCCGCTCGCCGCTGCGATCGTGCTCGCGCTTTTGCTCGGCATCGGCACGTATTTCATCGATCCGCACGACCGGCCGGGACGCATCGACGTGAATGTGGCCGCCGACGCGAATCAGGCCGATGCCAACGCCGCGACCGGCCGCGCGCCGGGTGACTGGATCGACTATGGCGGCTCGCCGCTCGCGCAGCGTTACGCGCCGCTCGCGCAGATCACGCCGGAGAACGCGCATCAGTTGAAAGTGGCGTGGACGTACCGCACCGGCGACATGCCCGGCCCCGACGATCCGACCGAGACCACCGACGAGAACACGCCGCTCAAGGTCGGCGACACGATCTTCCTGTGTACGCCGCACAGCAAAGTGATCGCGCTCGACGCGGCGAGCGGCAAGGAAAAGTGGCGCTTCGATCCGCAGATTCAAAGTCCGATCGGCTTCAAGCATTGGGAGCATATGACTTGCCGCGGCGTCGCTTATTACGATACGGCGATGCATCCGATGCCCGCCGAAGCCGCGACGGCTTCCGCGCCGGTCGAGGCGAGCGCGCCGGTCGCGTCATCGGACACCGAGGCGCAGGCCGCTTCCGGGCCCGTGGCCGCATCGGAGCCCGCCGCGCCGGTGCAGACGCCCGCGCAAACCACGGCGCTCGCCGAATGCCCGCGCCGTCTCTTCCTTCCGACCGCCGACGCCCGCCTGATCGCGCTCGACGCGGAAACCGGCAAACCCTGCGCGAGTTTCGGCAAGGGAGGCGCGATCGATCTGCGCGCCAACATCGGCCCGTTCACGCCGGGCGGCTATTACTCGACGTCGCCGCCGGCCGTGTTCCGCAACCTCGTGATCGTCGGTGGCCACGTGACCGACAACGAATCGAACAACGAGCCGTCCGGCGTGATCCGCGCGTTCGACGTCAACGACGGTCATCTCGTCTGGAACTGGGATCCGGGCAATCCGGACGCCACCGAACCGATCGCGGCGGGCGGCACCTATGTGCGCAATTCGCCGAACATGTGGTCGATGTTCAGCGTCGACGAGAAGCGCGGCATGATCTATCTGCCGATGGGCAATCAGACGCCCGATCAGTGGGGCGGCGAGCGCACGCCGCAGGCCGAGAAGTACGCGGCGGGCCTCGTGGCGCTCGACGCCGCGACGGGCAAGGTGCGCTGGAACTACCAGTTCACGCATCACGATCTGTGGGACATGGATGTCGGCGGGCAGCCGACGCTCGTCGACCTGCAAACGGCGCAGGGCATGCAGCCGGCGGTGATCGCATCGACGAAGCAGGGCAGCATCTACGTGCTGAATCGCGAAACCGGGCAGCCGATCGTGCCGATCAGCGAAGTGGCGGTGCCGCAGGGCGCGGCGAAGGGCGACCACAGCGCACCGACGCAGGCGGTCTCCGCGCTCAACTTCAATCCGCCGCACGTGAAGGAAGCGGACATGTGGGGCACGACGCCGTTCGATCAGCTCTGGTGCCGCATCAAGTTCAGGAGTCTGCGCTACGACGGGCCGTTCACGCCGCCATCGGAGCAGGGAACGCTCGTGTTTCCGGGCAATTTCGGCGTGTTCGACTGGGGCGGGATTTCGGTCGATCCGGTGCGGCAGATTCTCATCGCGAATCCGGATTACATGGCGTTCACGTCGAAACTGATTCCGCGCGAGAAGCTCCAGGAAGGCGCGACGAGCACGAGCGAGACGAGCGGCATCAAGCAGGCGCGCGGCACGCCGTTTGCCTATGAGATCAGTGCGTTTCTGTCGCCGCTCGGGATTCCGTGTCAGGCGCCGCCGTGGGGTTACATGGCGGGCGTCGATCTGCGCACGAACAAGATCGCGTGGATGCACAAGAACGGCACGATCATCGACAGCGCGCCGCTGCCGATTCCGATGCCGCTCGGTGTGCCGAGCCTCGGCGGGACGATCGTGACGGCGGGCGGCGTCGCGTTCCTGACGGGCACGCTCGACCGGTACGTCCGCGCCTACGACGTGCGCGACGGGAAGAAGCTGTGGGAAGCGCGCCTGCCGGCTGGCGGTCAGGCGACGCCGATGAGCTATGCCGATGCGAGCGGCAAGCAGTATCTGCTCGTGACGGCGGGCGGTCACGGTTCGCTCGGCACGAAGGCAGGCGACTACGTGATCGCCTACACGCTGCAATGAGCGATGAAGAAGGCGCGGGAATATTCTCCCGCGCCTGCGCGTTACGAACGACGGTAGGCTTCGGCCATCAGCGCGCTGACCTTGGCGCGTGCGACGAGCGCATCGCGCATGGCGGCGCGGAGCTTGGCGGCGATGAAGGAAACGAGGGCGATCGGGGTAGCGGCGATGATTCCCATGGTGGACTCCGTACTAGGGTTACTAACTAGGTAATAACCCTAGGTTAGCACATTGTGACGCATTGCAACAAATTCTTTGCGCGTGAAGTGGATCGCCGTGGCGTTGTGTCTCACCGTAGAGGAGCATGCAGATGAATACGCGGTTCCTGACTTTGGCCGCCGCAGCCGGCGTTGCGCTCGCTGTAGCGATCGTCGGTGCATGCAGCGGCGGCGGTTCCAGCGGCGATACCACGGCTGCGGCAACCGGCGGCAGCGCGCCTGCTGCGGCGTCGAGTCCTTCCGGCGCGTCCAGTCCGTCGGGCGCATCGGCGCCTGCTGCCGCGTCTCCGATGGACGTCGCTACCTGGCACAACGACATCGCCCGCACTGGGCAACAACTCGCGGAAACCGTCCTCACGCCCGCGAACGTCAATTCGGCCAGCTTCGGCAAGCTGGCGACCTTCCCCGTCGACGGCGCCGTCGATGCCCAGCCGCTCTTTCTCGCGGGCGTCCCGATTGCGGGCGGCACGCACAACGTCGTGTATGTCGCGACGGAGAACGCCAGCGTGTACGCCTTCGACGCCGACACTGGCAGCGTGCTCTGGAAAGTCTCGACGCTCGGCAACGGCGAGTCGCCCAGCGACGACCACAAGTGCACGCAGATCACGCCGACCATCGGCGTCACGGCGACGCCGGTCATCGACCGTTCGCGCGGACCGAATGGCGCGATGTATGTCGTCGGCATGTCGAAGGACGCGTCGGGCGGCTATCACCAGCGCATCCACGCGCTCGACATCGCGACAGGCGCCGAACTCTTCAACGGCCCGACCGAAATCCGCGCGACGTATCCCGGCAACGGCGCGGGCAGCCAGAACGGCACGCTCACATTCGATCCGGGCCAGTACGCGGAGCGCGCGTCGTTGCTCCTGCTCAACGGCGTCGTGTACACCTCGTGGACCTCGCACTGCGACTTCATGCCGTACACAGGTTGGGTCATGGGCTACGACGCGAACACGCTGCAACAGGCGAGCGTGCTGAACGTCACGCCGAACGGCCAGATGGGCTCGATCTGGATGAGCGGCGCGGGCCTCGCATCGGACGGCGAAGCGATCTTTTTCCTCGACGCGAATGGCACCTTCGACCCGACGCAAAACGCGCAGGAAATGCCGATCAACGGCAATTTCGGCAACGGTTTTTTAAGGCTGAACACGTCGCCACTCAGGGTGCAGGATTATTTCGAGCCCTCGAACACGGTGCAGGAATCGAATCAGGACGAGGATCTGGGCTCGGGCGGCGCGATGGTTCTGCCCGATTTCGCCGATGCGAGCGGCACGGTCCGCCATCTCGCGATCGGCGCGGGCAAGAACGCGACCATCTACGTCGTGAACCGTCTTTCGATGGGCAAGTTCGATTCGAACGCGGATCACATCTACCAGGAACTCGTCGGCCAGATTCGCGGGCCGATGTTCGGCGCACCCGCATATTTCAACAACTCGGTCTATTTCGGCGCGGTCGGCGACAGCATCAGGGCTTTCTCGGTGACGAACGCCGTGCTTTCGGGAACGCCGACGAGCCAGACATCGAACGCGTTCGCCTTTCCCGGCGCGACGCCGAGCATTTCCGCGAACGGCACGGCCAACGGCATCCTGTGGGTTGCGCAGAACGGCACGACGGGCGCCCTGCGCGCGTACGACGCGACCAATCTCGGCCGCCAGCTCTACAGCAGCAACGATGCGGGCGCGCGCGACCAGTTCGGTCAGGGCAACAAGTTCATCACGCCGATGATCGCGAACGGCAAGGTGTATGTCGGCACGAAAAACGCTGTCGCCGTGTTCGGGTTATTGCCGAAATAAGGAGAGATCGCGCACCGGAATCACGATGCGTTATATTCTTGTAGATATAACGGACTGCATCGGGTTACGGGGCATCATGGCGACTCCATCTATCGACGCACCGGGCCGCGAAGTGGCCGACGGCGGCTACGGCGCGACCATCATCACCGTGAAGGCGGCGCGCGACCACGAGCGGGCCGAATCGATACGCGATCTCGTCGATGCGCATCGGCGTTTGCAGGGCAGCGTGCTGCGTTTTCTTTCGCTCTTCGACGACGCACGCACGAGCGTCGCCCGTGACGCGCGCGAGCCCCTCGAAGCGCTCGTCGGCATGCTGGAGAAAAAGGCGCGCGCCGCGGGATTCGCGCGCATGCGCGAGTTGTGCGCGGCAGCGCAAGAGGCGCGGGTCGCGGCGCGGCAGCGCGAATGGCTTTTCTTCGATTCGTTTGGCACGGATGTGCCCGCACTGCGCGCCGCGGCGAGCGCGCTGGAGCGGCTGGACGCGACGCTCGTCGGATTGTGCGTGGAGCATGTCCTGCGCGCGAACGCGTTGCCGGGCGCGAAGACGCGAATCCGGCGCGGCTAGACCGGGGGATTGACTCTCGGCGGCACGGCGTCGAGTTGCCGGAACACGCTGAGCCAGTCTTCGAGATGCCAGGTTTTCGACACGAGTCCGTCGCGCAGTTCGTGAAACGAATGAATGGCGAAGCGGATCGGCTTCTCGGTCGCGGCGATGCCCAGCAACGGCCCGGATTGCGTGCCGCTCACTTCGGCGCGCACGCCTACGCGATCGTCCTGAACGAGCATGTCGAGAATCTCGATGTGCATGTCGGGCAGCGCGTTGGCGAGATCTTCGAAGATGGGGATCATCTGATCCGGACCGGGCTTCTGTCCAGGCGGCTCGGGAATGTACTGCCAGTCGGGCGTGACGGCCTGCCGCAAGAGCGCGACATCCTTCGTGGAAAACGCGCGATAGAGACGCTCGACCGTTTCGCGCGCGGCCGATTGAGTCAGGTGAGCTGCCGGCATGGTGCCTCCTTCACGGTGCTGTCTGCACGAGGTGGGAACGGCGGCATTGCCCGCTCACTGTACCTCAACGCATCCCATAAACGCAGGAACGGTCATTAAGCCGTGTTAAGCTTTCGTTTCTTCGCTGGGGAGTAGCCGGCCTTTCCGCAATGGAAAGGCGCTCATGTCAACACGCTCGGTCGTTCGGACCGTGGCATGAGCAACCATCACAGGTTGGCAAGACCATCGACAGAATTCGCGACCGGTCGGGCGCGCGTTCTGTCGTTCCATCTTGCCCGACCAGAGCGCTACCCGATGAATCTCGCTTCCACAATATTCCTTGCCTTCGCCATGTCCACCGACGCATTCGCCGCCGCGGTCGGCAAGGGCGCAACCCTGCACAAGCCGCGCATCGCGGAAGCGTTGAAGACCGGCGTGATCTTCGGCGTGATCGAGGCGCTGACGCCGCTCGTCGGCTGGGCGCTCGGCAAGGCGGCGGCGCAGTACGTGACGGCCTGGGATCACTGGATCGCGTTCGGCCTGCTGTTCGTGCTCGGCGCGCGCATGATCCGCGAAGGCTTCAGCGAAGCGCCCCACGACGAGGAAAAGCCCAACTCGCATTCGTTCTGGGTGCTTGCGCTCACCGGTTTTGCGACGAGCATCGACGCGATGGCGGTCGGCGCGGGCCTCGCGTTCATCGATGTCGATATCTTCTCGACCGCCGCGACCATCGGCTTCGCGACCATGCTGATGGTGACGATCGGCGTGATGGTCGGGCGGCTCGTCGGCGCGACGATCGGCAAGCGGGCGGAAATCGTCGGCGGGCTGATTCTGATCGGCGTCGGCAGCGTCATTCTGGCCGAGCATCTCGGCTATCTGAGCTGAGCCTGCGCGCCTTGTCGCCGCGCGGCGTGAAGACGGCGAGCGCGGCGGCGACGATGAAAAGCGCGGGCACATCGCCCGCCAGATGACCGAGATGACCCGCGCCGCCGAACGATTGCACGGCCATGATCGCGCCATGCACGACGCTCGACCAGACCGTGAACCAGATGAGGCTCAGATGCCGCATCGGCGCGCGCGACGCGATCAGCAGGAACACGCCGAGCGTCGCATAGATGCCGACGATCATCAGCGCATATTCGGAGCGGCCCTCGTGGGCGCTTTCCCACGCCCATCCCGAAGGCCAGAGCAGCATCAGCGGAAAGACGCCGAACAACGCGATCAGCCCGACGATGACGAGCACGATGCGCAGACAAGCGAGACGGCGGGCGTCGTTCATGGCGAAATCCTCGGCGGCGCGAAACATGAGCGCACGATACCGCGAAGTGCGCCCGGACGGCGTTGCGGTCGGCAGATGTATTCACCAAAAAACGGCGTAAATAAAATAACAACGACTGCCATTTGGCCGATACGATTCATCTATTCACTGCCTTCGAACTTTTGTCCAGCACGTCATGCCACGTCCGATTTCCGCGCGCATTCATCTCGACGCCGTTCGTCAGAACCTCCAACTCGTCAAACGCCTGGCGCCGTCGTCGCGCGTCTGGTCTGTGATCAAGGCGAATGCCTACGGTCACGGCATCGAGCGCATCTATCCGGCGCTCGCGGAAGCGGACGGCATCGCGCTGCTCGATCTCGACGAAGCCGTGCGCGTGCGCGAACTCGGCTGGGAAAAGCCGATCCTGCTGCTCGAAGGCATTTTCGAGCCCGCGGACGTCGAGACGGCAGATCGTCATCGCCTCACGGTGACGGTGCATTGCGACGAGCAACTCGCGTTGCTGAAAACGTCGCGGCCGCGCGAGCGCATCGACATCCAGTTGAAGATGAATTCGGGCATGAACCGGCTCGGCTTTCGGCCGGGCGAGTTCGAGGCCGCGTGGGAACGTGCGTCGGGCATCGAGGCGGTCGGCTCGATCGGCCTGATGAGCCACTTCGCCAACGCGGACGATGGCGCGATCGACTGGCAAACCGACGAATTCGATGTCGCCACGCGCAATCTTCCCGGCACGCGCTCGCTGTCGAATTCGGCGGCGGTGCTGTGGCATCCGCGCGCGCATCGCGATTGGGTGCGGCCCGGCACGATCCTCTACGGCGCATCGCCGACGGGCCGCGCGCGCGACATCGAAGGCTTCGCATTGCGCGCGGCGATGACGCTCGAAAGCCGCATCATCGGCGTGCAGACGCTCGCGCCGAACGAGACGATCGGCTATGGCCGCACTTTCACGGCGGATCGCGCGATGCGAATCGGCGTAGTGGCATGCGGCTACGCGGACGGCTATCCGCGTCACGCGCCGACCGGCACGCCCGTGATGATCGACGGCGTGCGCACGCGCATCGTCGGACGCGTGTCGATGGACATGCTTACCGTCGATCTGACGCCGTGCCCGGCGGCGGGCATCGGCTCGTCGGTGGAGCTGTGGGGCGAACACGTCAGGGTGGACGAAGTGGCCGAGCCGTCCGGCACGATCGGCTACGAGCTGGTATGCGCGCTCGCGCGGCGCGTGCCGGTGAGCATCGACGCCGGCGTGACGAACGAGCCGGAAGCACATTCCGCTTGACCCTCACGTAGCGTAAGGTTCTAGCCTCTTTCGTGCGCACTGAACGGAGGCTCGCATGCTGTTGAAAACAGGAGAACTGGCGAAGAAGAGCGGACTGACCGTCCGCACGCTGCATCACTACGACGCCATTGGCCTGCTCACACCTTCAGCGCGCGCCGATAACGGCTACCGCCTGTACAACCGCGACGACATCGCCCGGCTTCACCGGATCCAGGCGTTGCGCGGTTTCGGCCTTTCGCTTGCCGACATCGGCGCTTATCTCTCCCAGCCCGATACGCCTCTTGCCGAACTCATCGCGCGGCAGATCGTCATGCTCGATCATCAGATCGAGAAGGCGGCGCGTCTGCGCGACCGCCTGGGAAATCTGCGCGGCATGCTGATCGACGGCAAGGAGCCCGAGCTGGCCGACTGGCTCAATACGCTGGAGTTGATGACGATGTTCGACCGCTACTTTTCGCCCGAAGAACTCGATCGCCTGCCTATGTACCGCAACACGCACACGCAGTCATCCGAATGGACGGCGCTCATCGCCGATGCGCGCGCGCTGATGGACGCGGGCGTGCCGGCCGACGACGCGCGTGCCCGCGCGCTCGCCGACCGCTGGATGACGCTGCTCGCACGCGATACGAACGACGATCCGCGCCTGCTTTCAAAGCTGAACCGCATGCACGACAACGAACCGTCGATGCAGGCGAGCATCGGCATATCGCCCGAATTGCGGGACTATGTGATCCGCGCTTTCTCGGCGACGAAGATCGCGATCTACGAGCGCTATCTGTCCCCGGCGGAGTTCCACTTCCTGCGCGAGAGCTACGGCAGGCACGCGATGGCGTGGCCGGAGTTGATGGCCGATGTCCGCGATGCGATCGATGAAGGCACAACGCCCGATTCGCCGCGTGCGCAGGATCTGGCGCGACGCTGGATGGCGCTCTTTCGCAGCTACGCGGGCGACGATCGCGCGACGCACGCGAAGATCCGGCATGCGTTGCAAAACGAGCCGGAGCTGACCAGGGGATCGTGGACGAACGAGGCGTTGCTCGGCTTCATGCGCGACGCGATGAGGCGTCTCGAAAGCACCGAGTAATGCCTCAATACCGCGCCCAGACGATGCCGAGTATCGTCGCTTCGTCGTCGAACACTTCGAGCGTGTCGGTCAGCGCTTGAACGGGTCCGGCGTGGTTGACGAAAAGCGCATAGGCGAGGCGCCGCCCGCTCTTCGCGTCCATGTAACCCGCCATGTTCATCGCGACCATCTGGCCGTTGGTCACGGTCGCGCCGCTCTTCACCCTGATGTGCTCCTTGCCGACGACATCCCGGCCGATGGCCGCGAGCGAGCCGTCGATGCCCAGAATCGACAACGCGTCGCGATACACCGGATAGATCGGCAGGCGGCTCATCACGGTGAGCAGCGTCGCGGTCGTGCGCGCGCTCGCACGGCTGTCGGGCGAGCCGCTGCCGTTCGTCGGAAAGTCGAAGCCCGCGCCGTCGATCCCGAGCGTGCCCGTCAGATACCGGCGTTCGGCGACGAGCGCGGCATCGACCGTGCGCGCGCCTTGCGCGAGACCTTGATACATCAGGCTCAGATTGGCGCCGGTGTTCAGGCTTACCTTGAGGATCAGCTTGGCGATTTCGGAGTAGGGCAGCGAGGTGAAGCTCGCCACCTGCGTCGCGCTCGAATAGCTTTGCGCCGATGGCAGCCTGCTTCGGTCATTCGGCTGAACGGCGGGCGCCGAGACGCTGACGCCCGCGCGCGTCAATGCGTCGATGAAGGCGGTGCGCGCGAACGACGGCGGATCTTCCACACGCAGGTTGCTCACATACAGATTGTTGCCGACGAGCGGCGACGTGTAGCCCATCGGGATCGTCGCGGGCGCGGCGAGGCTCGCTGCGCCCGAGATCGTGCCGTGACAGCCGGGCGCGGCGAGACAACTGAGCGGTCCATCGTCGAGCGCATCGCCCGATGTGACGATGTCCGCCGCGCTATTGGCCGCCGTCGTGAGCGTCGCGCCCTGCATGGTCATCGCGCTCGTGCGCGGGCGCCAGTCGAGCTGGCCGGGCTGTCCGGCCGATGTCGGCGCGAGCGTCACGTCGATCACGTTTTCGTTCACGAGGATCGGCGAGATGAGCACGTTGCCGTTGGGCACGCGAAACGCATCGAAGAGCCTGTCATCGACGATGACATCGCCGCTGACCGACGTGATGCCCGCCGCCCTGACCTGTTGCGCGAGCTGGTTGATGGCGGTCAGCGGATCTTCCGGCGTCAGGATCGCGCCGTCGAAGGCGCGCGCCTCGTTGTGATCGAAGTCGGTGAAATCGATGGTGCCGTCCGGTTTCTGCCGCCCGCCGAAGGTGAGATCGCCGGAAGCCTTCAGGATGAGATCGCCCGTGAGCTTGCCCGATGCGTCGAGCGTGCCGTTGCGATAGACCGGCGTTTCGAAGCGATGATCCGCGCCAATGATATTGAGCGCGCTGCCCACCGAGTAGAGCTTGCGCACGGAGCCGGTGAACGAGAGCGTGTCGGGTTGCAGCGCGGCGAGCGTTTCGCCGGTGGTGGCGTCCATCACGACCATCGACCATTGCGAGTTCGCGCTCGTGTAGCGCGGCTTTTTCATCACCTGATCGATGGGATCGTCCGACGAACCGCCGCCGCAACTCGCGGCGAGAAGGCTGGATGCGATCAACAACGGGACAGCCAGGATTCGCGCGCGCATGGTCTTGTTCCCTTCGTTATTTACCGAGAATCAGCATAGGACGCGCGGATTCGGAATACAAAGCGAAAGCGTCGGCTCAACGCTTCGACTGGCCGATCACGCCGGCGAGAATCTGAATTCCCTCGCGGATCTTATCGACCGGCACGCTCGCATAACCGAGAATCAGACCGGCGGGCCGGGTCCGCGCATCGACGGTCGGCGCGGCATAAAGCTGCGATACCGGATAGACGCCCACGCCCTTCGCATGCGCGGCGGCGACGAGCGCGGCCTCATCCTTCGAATCGAGAAACGGCAGCCACAGCGTGACATGCAGCCCGGCGGCGGTGCCGGTCACCTGCGCGCTCTGCGGCAGAAGATGCGCGATGGCATCGAGCAACGCCGCGCGACGCCGTTCGTATTCGCGTCGGACGCGCCGCACATGACGTTCATACGCGCCGCCTTCGATCAGCGATGCGAGCACGCGCTGATCGATGACCGCCGAATGCCGGTCGCTCAGCCTCTTGGCCTGACGGAACACCGGCACGAGATCGTGCGGCAGGATCATGTAGCCCAGCCGGAGATGCGGCGAAAGCGCCTTGGAGAATGTGCCGATGTAGATCACGCGGCCATTCGAATCGATCGATTGCAACGCATCGATCGGGCGCTGGCCGTAACGGAACTCGCCGTCGTAGTCGTCCTCGATGATCCAGGCATCGTGCCGTTGCGCCCATTCGAGCAATTCGAGCCGGCGTCCGACCGGCAACACGCCGCCCAGCGGAAACTGATGCGAGGGCGTCACGTAAGCGAGCCGCGCGCGGCCATCGGCGGGGAGACGGCGCGTGTCGAGACCATGTTCGTCGACGGCAACAGGCAGCGGCACGCCGCCCGACGCTTCGAAGCAATGGCGCGCGATCAGATAGCCGGGGTCTTCGAACGCGAACGTATCGCCGGGATCGAGCAGGACGCGCGCGCATAGATCGAGCGCCTGCTGCGTGCCGTTCACCACGACGATCTGTTCGCTGTCGCAGACGAGCCCACGCGCACGTCCCAGATACGCCTGCAACGCGCCCCGCAGCGAAGCATCGCCTTCGGGCGCGACGTAGTAGAGGCTGTCCGGCTGATGCAGTAGCTCGGCCTGATACGCCCGCTTCCAGATCAGCGAAGGAAAGTCGCGCGAGGACACCGCGCCGTACAGGAAGTTGACGCTGCCCTGCTTCGTCTGATGAAGCACGGGCATGGGCAGCGTCGAAACGCGCTCGCCGTATGCGGATAATGCGGGCGCGGTGCGGGCAACGCGCGTCGGACCGGGCGGCGCGAGCGGCACCGGCGGCGTGGCGACGCGCGCGACGCGGCCCGCCGATGTGACGAGGAAGCCTTCGGCGGCGAGTTGTTCGAAGGCAGCGGTGACGGTTGTGCGCGAGACGCCCAGATCGGCGGCCAGCGCGCGCGTCGATGGCGCGGACGCGCCCGCGGGCAGCGTGCCGTCGGCAATCTGGGCGCGCAGCAGATCGTAGATGCGCTGCCCCGTGCCGGCTCTGTTCAACTGGACCATGAAAAACAACCGAAACTGGATCTTCTTATTGTGCCTGTTTCGGGCGATAGTGACGGAGTTCCGTCACCTTTGCCGAGCATTCACGATGTATATCCCGCCGCACTTCGCAGAGACTCGTCCCGAAGAACTCCATCGGATCATTCGCGCGCATGCGCTCGGAATACTCGTCACGCATGACGACGCCGGTCTGGACGCCAATCACATTCCGTTCGAATTCGATCCCGAGCGAGGCACGCACGGACTGCTCACGGCGCATGTCGCGCGCGCCAACGATATCTGGCAGCGGTGCCCGACCGGCACGCCGGTCATGGTGATTTTTCGCGGCGCGGAGGGTTATATCTCGCCGAACTGGTATCCGAGCAAACATGAGGCGCATCGGCAGGTGCCGACCTGGAACTACGAAGTCGTGCATGCGCATGGCGTGCTCACCGTGCGCGACGACGAACCGTTCGTGCGCGGACTCGTCGCGCGTCTGACGCGTCGGCATGAGGCGAGCGAGCCGAAGCCGTGGAAGATGGGCGACTCGGAGCCAGACTTCATCGATGGCATGCTGCGCAATATCGTGGGCATCGAGATTGCCGTGACGTCGATCGTGGGCAAATCGAAGCTGAGCCAGAACAAGGAGACGCGCGATCGCATCAACGCCGCCGATACTTTGCAGGCGCGCGGAAATGAAGAACTGGCTCAGGCGATGTCGCGCGCCGGGTGACGATCGCGCTTTAGCAAACGCTCGTCACCACCGCGCCGCCGATGTCCCCGGTTGCTCCGAATCGCGCGCATAGCCCGCAGGCGTTCGCGTCAGTTGCGCGCTCGGCCGCACGGCCATCAATTCGCCGAAGCCGGATTCATACCGCTCGACATACGGCGCGAAATCCGGCTTCGCCGTCTTCAATCCATCCTCGACGCGCCCCAGTCCACGCAGCCAATGCCCCGTCTGCGCGAGCGATATCTGAACATGCCAGCTTCCGCCTTCGCGCTGCTGCTTCCATAGCGCGGCGGCCGCGCCGAACGCCATCAGAAAGCCGCTCGCCATGTCGAGCATCTGCATCGGCAATGGACGCGGCTTGCTTTCGCCCGCCGCTTCGCCTTCGGCTGCGTTGAATCCCATCGCAGTTTGAACGAGTGAATCGAAGCCGCGCCGTTCGGCCCACGGACCATCCGTGCCGTACGCGGTCAGCGACGTATAAACGATCCCCGGCCTGCGCTCCGCCACCTCTTGCGGACCGAAACCCAGCGACGCGATCCCGCCCGGCCGATACCCCTGCGCGAACACATGCGCATCGTCGATTAAACGCCAGAGCGTGTCGCGATCCGAAGGCGAGCGAAGATCGAGCAACGCCGAGCGTTTGCCCCGGCTCGTATCCGCGATTGCAGGAATATTCGGCAGATGCGGCCCGTTCACGAGCATCACGTCCGCGCCGAACGCGGCAAGCGCCCGGCCGCCGACCGGCCCGGCGAGAATGCGCGTGAAATCGAGCACGCGAAGGCCGTCGAGCGGACGCGCATCGGCGGACAAGGGCGGCAATGCGAGCGGCGGCGCATCGCCGATACGCGTGATCGTCATCAACGGCTGCGCGGCGATGGCTTGCGCCTGAGGCGTCGCATCCCATTCGTCGAACGTGCGCAGCATCGTGACGACGAGCCCGCGCTCCGCCGCCGCGTTTTCGAAATCGCGACCGCGCCATGCGAGCAACGCGCGCTCGGCATCCTCGCGCGTCGCCGTTTGCGGATCGAGCCCGAGCAGTCGCAGCGCGCCATCCTGATGATGCTCGAAGTTCGCATGGATGCGCACGTAGCCATCGGCGCATCGATACAGCCCGGAAAAGCGTCCCCACGTCTCCGGCTCCTTGCCATCGACCGTGAACGCTCCGGTGCATTCGACAGCCGCATGCGTCATGTCGACCGACACGCGCTGCCGCTCAACGCCACGCAGCGCGCCGAGCTCGCAAGCCGCGAGCGCCGCCGCGCCGATGGTCGCCTGCGCCGCCGCGCCGATCGCAAAGCTGGAAGGAAAAACCGGATCGCGACCCGGAAGGTCGATGAAAGAAAGCGCATCGTCGGGCAAGCCGGCGATGCGCCATATGTCGTGCAGCGTATCGAGGGAGGAAGTCATGGTCGGTCGGCGCGCGTGCTTCGTGTGGAGCACCCATTATCGCGCCAACCGCATTCAATGGCGCCGCGTCGCCAGTTCCGCGCCCTGACGCAGCGCTTCGAGCATGCTGCCTTCATCGGCGATGCCCTTGCCCGCGATATCGAACGCCGTGCCGTGATCGACCGACGTGCGGATCACATCGAGCCCGACCGTCACGTTCACGCCCGCTTCGAGGCCGAGCACCTTCACGGGACCGTGCCCCTGATCGTGATACATCGCGACGACGAGATCGAAGTCGCCACGTCCCGCGCGATAGAAGAGCGTATCGGCGGGCAGCGGGCCGGTCACATCGAGCCCGCGTTCCTGCAGGATTTTCACGGCCGGAATGATCTTTTCCTCTTCCTCGCCATAGCCGAACAGCCCGTTCTCGCCCGCATGCGGATTGATCCCGCACACGCCGATGCGCGGCTTCTCGATGCCCGCCTTCACGAGCGTCGCGTTGCCGCGTTCGATCGTGCGCTGCACGAGACCCGGCTCGATCTTGCGGATCGCATCGATGATGCCGATGTGCGTCGTCACGTGAATCACGCGCAACTGCGGTGCGACGAGCATCATCGACACTTCGTCGACGCCCGTCAGATGCGCGAGCATCTCCGTGTGGCCGGGAAACTTGTGGCCGCCCGCGTGCAGCGCTTCCTTGTTGAGCGGCGCGGTGCAGATCGCGTCGATCTGATGCGCCTGCGCCAGCTCAACGGCGCGCGCGATGTACTGATACGCCGCATCCCCCGCGACGGCGGACAGTTCGCCGAAGGGCAGATCGTCGGGAATCAGGCCGAGATCGATGCAGTCGATCACGCCCGGCTCATAACGCGCTTCGGTCGCATCCGCGATGCGCCGCACCTTCGCCTTGCCGCCGACGAGTGCGTTGGCGCGCTCGAGACGGCGCGCATCGCCGATCACGAGCGGACGGCACTGCTGATAAACGGCATCGTGCGCGAGGCTCTTGACGACGACTTCCGGGCCTACGCCGCTCGCGTCGCCCATCGTGATGCCGATAACGGGGAGAGTGTTGTTCATGATCTTTCGTCTGGTGATGTCGTGTGCTGGCGCGCGATGGGAATATCCGCGCCGCGCAAATGAAGGTAAGCGCCGAGCAGTGCGTGCTCGCTGCCGAACGCGCCCGCTTTCGTGACGATCGAGGGGCCTTTGCCGCCCGATGGCCGGCCGAGCGCGACACCCGCTTCGATTTCGCGCACGAGTTCGAGGCTGCCGACGTTCGCGGCGGCGAGGATCGCGCGGGCGGTTTCGCCGCCGGTCGCGATCAGTCCGCCGAGCGCGTCGAAGTGAGGCGCGACGAGCGCCGCGAGCGCGTTCGAGAGCAGCGCGCCTTCGGCGGGATCGAACGCGTCGTCGCGGCCGATGCGCACGATCGCGTCCTGCCTGTCGCGCACCGAATCGCCGATCCGTTCATGCCACGCGAGCCATTGCGGATGACGCGCGCCATCGCGCAACACGGCGGGCGGCACGATCATTTCGCGCACGCCGGCTTCGGCGCGCAGCAGCGCGCATTGACGCTCGGAAATCGCGGAGAGGCTGCCGACGAGCGCGAGGATCGGGCCTTGCGCCGGGTCAATCAAGCTTGCCGGATGCGGAGAAGCATCGGCATCGAAGAGATCGGGCAACGCGGCCAGTTCGCGCGCGAGCCCGCCCGAGCCGACCCAGAAAAACGGCGCGTCGATCGACGCGGTCACGCGTGCGAGCGCGGCGAGATCGTCGCCGGTTTCGGCATCGACGATGATCGCGTCGATGCCATGCGCCGATGCCGCCGCCGACGCGACCATCGCGGCGACATCCTGCGGCGAGGCGCGAAACGAATCCAGCGACACATGCGCAACGCGCAGGCCCACCATGTCGAGCATTCCGCGCAATCCCGCGTTCTGCCCGGCGTTTTCGAGTTGCCACGTTTCGGTGTCTTCGAGCGGCACGCCGCGCACGAACACGCGGCCATCGCGCACCGTGCGGCCCGTCGCGGGGAACGCGGGGGTGACGATCGCCGGTCCGGCGATGCGCGTCAGCGCCGCGACTTCGGCGGTCCAGTTGCCGCGCAAGGTCGAATCGATCTTCTTGTAGAGACGCCGGCCCGGCGCGCGCAGCGTCTGCCATGCGCTCGCCGTGCGCTTCGCGGCGTCGGCGGGCGTGAGGCGTCGCGTGTCGGTGTCGGCGGCGATGACCGTCGCGTTCGCGTGCGATGCATCCGCATCGAGCGAGACGACGGTTTGCAGGCCGGCCGCCGCGAAGGGGATCGCGCAATCGGCCGCGCCCGACAGATCGTCGGCGACGATCAGCAAGCTCTTCATTGCGTGGCCTCGCGTGTCTTCGACGACGAACGCGCATCGAGCCGCGCGTTCACGCGTTTTGCAATCGACGCCGTCAGGATCGGCGACACGATCGCCGTCACGACCACGCATGCCGCGACGAGCAGCGTCGCGGACTTCGCCGCGTCGGCATAAACCGGATTGGCCGCCGCGATCAGCGCCGGAACGGCGGCCGCGTTACCCGCCGTGTTCGCCGCCGCCGCGCCCGCCACGCCCGTGCCGCCCGTCAGACGATCCGCGAAGTACAGCGGAATGCCCGTCACGACGACGACCGCGAAGCCCAGGCCGATGCCGAGCAGACCGGCTTGCCAGACCTTGTGCAGATCGAGGCTCGCGCCGAGCGCCAGCGCGAAGAACGGAATCATCACCGGGACGGCGCGGCCGAGAAACTCGCGCATCTCGCGATCCAGATTGCCGAGCAGCATGCCGACCGCGAGCGGCAGAATGCTGCCGACGAGCGTCGGCCAAGGAAACGCCGAGAGGCCCGCGACGCCGAGCGTGACCATCGTCAGGAACGGGCCGGATTCGAGCGACATGATCGTGTATGCGCCGACGTCTTCCGAGCGGCCGTACTGGCCCATCAGCGCCATGTAGAGGCCGCCGTTGGTGTCGTTCATCGCGGCGACGACAGCCAGCGTCGAGATGCCCGCGAACAGGCCCGACGTGACCGGCTGCTCGCCGAGGAAATGCCCGAGCACGATGCCCGCGACGATCGCCGTGCCGACCTTCGTCGCGAACAGCGCGCCGCCTTTCTTGAGCAGATAGGGCGTCGCCTTCACGTCGATGCTTGCGCCCATGCAGACATAGAACACCGCGAGAATCGGCAGCGATCCGGTGAAGAGCGCGTTCGTGAACGAACCGAAGAACTTCGGCATGTTCGGCGCGAACGTCGCGATCAGCGAGCCGATCAGAAGCGGGACGATCATCATGCCGCCGGGCACGCGCTCGACGGCGCGCTTGATATGAATCTGAGCCATACATGTCTCCAGAGTGGTTTCTGCCCGGTTCGATCATAAAGTGATTGAACCGGGCAATTCGGAGTGTAGCCCTCCGGTTCGTTTTGCGCAAACCGGTCGTCGTGCGTGTTTATCCTGATCGAATCGATCAAATCGATCGCGATACGCTCGAATAACCGCAAGCATCGGACGGACCCGGCCGGTTCGCTACACTGTGCGTCGCCGTCAGAACCGAAAAGAACTCAGGGAACAGGATGAAAGTCGAGAAACGCCGCGAAGCCATGCTCAGGGCCGTGCTCTCCGGCATGAACGATGTCGCCGCGCTGTGCGATCACTTCGGCATGTCGGAGGCGACGGTGCGCCGCGACCTGCGCGCGCTCGCCGACGAGCGGCGCATCGTGCGCACGTATGGCGGCGCGGCATCGGTGGGCATGCACGAGCCGGAAGAATCGCTCGATACGCGGCGCGAGAGTTTTCGCGAGCAAAAGGAAGCGATCGCGCGCGCGGCGGCGCGTCACGTGCAGGACGGCGACACGATCTTCCTCGACGGCGGCACGACCAACGCGGCGCTCGCGCGCGCGCTCGCCGGCCGCTCGGAAGTGCACGTCGTGACGAACAATCTGCTCGCGGTCAATGTGCTCGCGTCGGCGGACGTGCGTGTGACGCTGATCGGCGGCGACGTGCGGCCATCGAGCATGAGCACGCTCGGGCCCATCGCGCAGGTGGCGCTCACGCGCGTCACGTTCGACAAGGCTTTTCTCGGCGCGGACGGCGTCGTCGCGGGACGCGGACTCTGCGAAGCGACGGCGGAGCAGGCGTTTTTGAAGGAGTGCATCGCGGGCCAGGCGGCGAGCGTGTTCGTGCTGGTCACGTCCAACAAGCTCGAACGCGCGAACCAGCAGCACTGGACGCCGCTGGAGCGCGACTGGACGCTCGTCACCGATGCATTGGCCGAAGCGCCGGTTCTCGCGCGCTTCGAGGAGCGGGGGAATGTGACGGTGGAATGCGCCGAGCTTACGTCGAAAGAATCGTGACCAGCGCGACGGCCGAATCGCCCGCGAGCTGACCGCCGTTGTTCTCCGCGAGCGCGACCTTCGCGCCCGGACGTTGCCGCGCGCCGGCCCGGCCGCGCAACTGCTCCGTGAGTTCGACGATCTGCGCGACGCCCGTTGCGCCGACCGGATGCCCGCGCGACAGCAGGCCGCCGCTCGGATTCACCGAAATCCTTCCGCCGATGCCGGTATCGCCGGAACGGATCAGCTTCGGTGCATCGCCGGGTGCGCACAGACCGAGGTTCTCGTAGTGAATGAGTTCGGCGGGCGCGGAGGCATCGTGCAATTCGACGACATGCACATCCTCCGGTCCGATGCCCGCTTCCTCATACGCCGCGCGCGCCGCACGCACCGCGACGAGTTCGCCGGAGCCATCCGCTTTCGCCGATACGATCGAGCTCGCGCGAATGTACACCGGGCGAATGTCGTGCTTCGCGGCGAATTCCTCGGAGCAGATGAACAGGGCCGCGCCGCCGTCGCCGATCGACGAGCACATGAAGAGCGTCAGCGGATCGCTGACCATGCGGCTCGTCAACACCTCCTCGACGCTCGTTTCCTTGCGGAACTGCGCGTGCGGATTCAGCGAGCCCGCATGACGGCTCTTCACGACGACGCGTGCGAAATCGCTCGCCTCGGCGCCGGTCTTTTCCATCCACTTGCGCGCCTTCGCGGCGTACAGGTCCATGAAGAGCGAGCCGGTTCCGGTCGTCACGCCTTCGGGCAGCGGCTCATCGAGATCGACGGCCTTCGCGAACGCGCCGAACGAAACCGCCTTGTCTTCGTGCGACAGCTTTTCGACGCCGACGACGAGCGCCGTTTCCGCCTGCCCCGACGCCACCGACAGCCACGCGAGATTCAGCGCCGAGCTGCCGGACGCGCAGGCGTTCTCGATGTTGAACATCGGTTTGCCGTCGAGCCCGGTGTTACGCAGCGACGACTGCGCGCGAATCATTTCCTGTCCCGTGACGACGCCCGCCGCCGCGTTGCCGAAGAACACGCGGTCGACATCGTTCACGCCGACATGCGCGTCCTTCAACGCGAGCGACACTGCTTCTTCCGCGAGCGACTTCAGATTGCGTTCGAGAAACTTGCCGAAGGGCGTCATGCCGACGCCGCCGATCACTACTTTGCGCATGGTTGTCTCCATTGCATTAGATAAAAGAAAGCCTTAATCCAGCGTTTTGCCGCGCGTTTCCGGCATGCGCGCATAGACGATGCAGCTCGCCGCGCACACGGCGGCCACGTAGATCCAGAGGTATTGCGAGAGACCGGCGCTGTTCATCGCGGTGACGATGGTGGGCAGCGTGCCGCCGAAGAGCGCGGCGGAGACCGCGTAAGGCAGCGCGACGCCCGTCGCACGGACATGCGCGGGGAACTGCTCGGCCATCACGGTCGCGCAGGTCGCGGCGAATCCCGACGACAGCAACATGCCGATGCTGACGATGACCGTCGCGCTCCAGTAGTCATTGGTGAGAAAGTGCAGCGCGGGATACGCGAAGAGCGCGGAACCTGCGGCGAACGCGATCAGCACCGGCTTGCGGCCGATGCGGTCGGACAACATGCCGAGCAGCGGAATCGCGACGAGCGACACGACGATCGAGACGACGCTCGCGCTGAACGCATCGCGCAGCGGCAGGCCGCGCATGTGGGCGAGCGTCGGGAACATCACGAGCCAGAGATAGACGCAGAGATTGCCCGCCATCGCGATGCCGATCACGCGCAACGCGGCGCGCCGATGCTCGCGCAGGATCGTCGCGACCGGATGACGCATGTGCTGACGCGACGAGACGTTCTTCTTGAACGCATCGGTTTCGGAAACGGCCAGGCGAAACCACAGCGCGACGAAGCCCATCAGTCCGGCGATCGTGAACGCGATGCGCCAGCCCCACGCGGCCATTGAGGGCGCATCGATCATCGATGTGAGCAGCGCACCGATCGACGCCGCCACGAGCACGCCGCCGTTCACCGCGAAGTGTTGCCACGATCCCGCGAAGCCGCGCCGCGCAGGCGATGCGGATTCCATCAGAAAGGTCGATGCGGAGCCGAACTCGCCGCCGGCCGCGAAACCCTGCACGAGCCGCGCGGCGACGAGCACGAGCGGCGCCGCGATGCCGATGGACGCATAGCCCGGACACGCCGCGATGACGAGCGAACTGCCCGCCATCAGCGCAACCGACAGCGCGAGGCCGTTCTTGCGTCCGTGACGGTCGGCATACGCGCCGAGCAGCGCGCCGCCGATGGGCCGCATCACGAAGCCGACCGCGAACACGGCGAAGGCCGCGAGCAGCGCGATGCTCGCGTTGTTCGCCGGAAAGAACTGCCGCGAGAACAGCGACGCGAACGTCGCATAGATGATCCAGTCCGTGAACTCGACGATGGTGCCGAGCGTCGCCGCGACGATCGCTTTTCGCTGTGCGCCGGTGAGCGGCGTTGCGGCCGGCTCGGCTACGTTGGGAAGCGTGGTGTCCATGATGCGTCTCCGTGTGTGTTTGTGATGGACGCATCGTAGGTTTGGCTTTTCGCGCGCTCAAACGACATTTTTTGCGTGCTCGATTGACTTCTTATCAATCGAAAACGCGCGCACGAAAACTCAATCGACGGCGCAAAAAATGTCGTTTGAGGCGCGGCATGGAGCGGCCTAGCATCGGGGCATTCGTTCAAGGAGACAGCAATGAATGCTTCATCACAGGAAGTCGCGATCGTCACGGGCGGCGCGAAGGGCATCGGCTTCGGTATCGCTCGGACGCTGGCACGCGACGGCAAGCGCATCGCGCTTTTCGATCTCGATCGCGCCGCGCTCGACGAAGCCGCGACGACGCTCGCCGCATCCGGCGCGGAAGTGATCGCGCTGCCGGTCGATGTGACGAAGAGCGAGTCGGTGAACGGCTCGGTCGATGCGGTGATCGAGCGTTACGGGCGCATCGACGTGCTCGTGAACAATGCGGGCATCGTGCGCGACAAGCGCATCACGCGCATGAGCGACGACGACTGGGACGCGGTCATCGACGTGAATCTCAAGTCGCAATTCCTGTGCTGCCGCGCGGTGCTTGCGCACATGAGCGCGGCGAAGCACGGGCGCATCGTGAACATCTCGTCGCGTGCGTGGCTCGGCGGCGTGGGGCAGGCGAACTATTCGGCGGCGAAGGGCGGCGTGGTGAGTCTCACGCGCAGTCTCGCGCTCGAATGGGCGAAGGACGGCATCACGGTGAATGCGGTCGCGCCGGGCATCGTCGATACGCCGCTCTTTCAGGCTTTCGACGCGGCGTTGCAAGAGAAGCTGAAGAAGTCGGTGCCGGTGCAGCGTATCGGCACGCCGGAGGATATCGCGGAGGCGGTGCGCTTTTTCGCGCGGCGCGAGGCGTCGTACATCACCGGGCAGACGCTTTATGTGTGCGGCGGGCGCTCGCTGTCGTCGCCGAGCGTCTGAGCGAAGGGAGGACATCATGACCATTCGCTACACCGTCTCCGATCACGTCGCCGTCGTGACGCTTGACCGGCCCGAAGCCCTCAACGCGCTCGATATCGACACGCTCGCCGAACTGCGCGCGCGTCTTGCCGATGCCCGCGACGACGATGATGTTCGCGTGATCGTCATCACCGGTGCGGGCGCGAAGTCGTTCTGCGTGGGCGCGGATTTGAAGCGCACGCTGCCGCCGTCGACATCGTTCGGATCGTCGTTCGTGAAGTCGATCGATCGCGCGGGCGCCGAAGGCATCTACGTGCGGCTGATGGAGCTTGGCTCGTTGCGTATCTTCAAGCCGATCATCGGCGCGATCAACGGTTATTGCCTGGGCGGCGGGCTGGAGCTCGCGTTGCAGTGCGATTTGCGTATCGCGTCGAGGAGTGCGGTTTTTGGCTTGCCCGAAGCGGTCGTCGCGAGCATTCCTGCCGTGTGCGGCATTCAGGCGTTGCAGCGCGCGGTGCCGTCGGCTATCGCGATGAAGATGCTCTTTACCGGTGCCAAGGTTGATGCGGAGTATGCGTATCGCGTTGGATTGATATCGGATATCTGCGAGCCTGAGGCCTTGATGGACGATGCGCTGGAACTCGCGCGCACGATCGCTTCGAATGGACCGCTCGCGGTGCAGATGATCAAGAAGGTCATCGAGACTAGTGCGAATGTGCCTTTAACACAGGCGCTTGAGTTTACTGAACTCGCCTGGGGCGCGATGAGGGAGTCGGAAGATCGTGTGGAAGGGCGCAAGGCGTTTGCCGAGAAGCGTAAGCCTCGGTATAGGGGGCGGTAGTTTGGCTTTTTGCGGGGGCTTTCGTGGAATCCCGATTTCGTGTCGGTCTATTAGCACTGCCCCTCCCCGGGGCGGGGGTCACTTTCTTTGCTGCTGCAAAGAAAGTAACCAAAGAAAGCAGCTTCTCATCGCCCGCGGTCACACGCACGTTGGCCATGCTTGCCAGCCGGAAGTGGCACTCGCCTAAGTGTCGCCCCCACAGGCCCAACCGGGCTTGGCTCGCGCACGGTCTGCCGCCCGAGACGTTTCAGGGCGCTGGTTCAGCACGAAAGAGTTTCGGCACAGCGCTACGCGCTGCCGTTGGGTATGCGAGGGAAACCGTCGAGAAAAGATGGAAGCATCAGCAAAGAAGCGCATGCAAACCCGATGGACCGGTCGGCCGCGAAGCGGGCCGGAGCTATTTGGTGCTGAACCAGTTTTTTGTGTGGTGCGATGAGTCAGACCGTGCGCGGTCCAAGCCCCGCGAGACCTTCGAGGGCACTCGCTACTGCCGGGCCATTAGGCCAATTGTCTGTGCCGCGGCCGGTGTGAAGTGCTTAGGCTGGGGATAGCTGTTTCTTTGGTTACTTTCTTTGCAGCAGCAAAGAAAGTGACCCCCGCCCCGGGGAGGGGCAGAGCAAATAGACCGACATGAAATCAGGATTCCATAGAAGCCCGACCGAACGACCACTAACCCATCACGAAGAGGCTTCACCGGTAGAAAGCAACCAAGTACGAAACGCCGCAAACTCAGGACTAGAAAGATGCGCAGGCGGATAGATGAGGTAGTAAGTAAAAGCCCCAAGATCAAGCACGAAAGAAAAAGGCATAACGAGCGAGCCCGCGCTCAACTGATCCGCAACGAGCACACGTTGCGCCATCGCGATGCCATGCCCTTGCGTCGCCGCGAAGTACGCGAGGATCGAGCTTTCGTAACTAAGCCCGCCGAGCGGATTCACGCCATGAACGCCAGCGGCATCGAGCCACTTCGCCCAGTCTTCGCGGCGCGCGAGCGAATGCAGCAACGGAACGTGGCGAAGAGAACCAGGCGTCGCATCGTTGAGATCGGGATGCGCGCTCAGAAACGAAGGGCTGCACACCGGCACGAGTTCATTCGGCACAAGCCGGTCGAACCCGAGATCGGACGAAGGCGCGTGCGACAGACGAATCGCCGCATCGACGTCCTCGGTGTTGAAGTCGACCGGTTGCAGCGATGTAGTCAGGCTCACTTCGATGTCCGGATGGTCGCGATGGAACGTCGAGAGACGCGGCAGCAGCCAGTTCATCGAGAAGGTCGTGTAAGCGCGAATCTTCAGCGTGCGGCGCTTCCTCGCCTCGGTGAGATTGACGGTCGCGGTGCGCAAGGTGTCGAAGCTGCGGATCACGTCGGCGAGATAGCGCGAGCCCATCGGCGTCAACGTGATCGCACGATGTCCGCGCTCGAAGAGCAGCACGCCGAGCTGATCTTCCAGAAGCTTGATCTGGCGGCTGACGGCGGCGGGCGTGACGTTCAGCTCGTCGGCGGCGAGCTGGATGCTGAGCAGCCGCCCGCAGACTTCGAAGGCGCGCAGCGCATTGAGTGACGGAAGGGTTCGCATCGAACGATGTTAGCAACGCGGGCGCAGACGCGCCAGCCGTGGAAATACGAAAGAAGGAGACGATGATGCTGGAAGATTTGCGGGTACTGGCTTGCGGCGGGCGCGATGCGGTGAAGCTGTGCGCGACGCTGCTCGAACGGGCAGGCGCTTCGGTGGATTTCGAAGCGGCGAATTCGGTGGATTACGACGTGATCGTCGTATCGTCGGATGTCGATCATGCGGCTGACTGGAAAGCATCGCGCATGCATATCGTGTGCGATATCACCGCGACAGGCCCGCAAGACTCGCGCGCCGGCACGCCGTGGACCGACGCGCAAATCCAGGCAATGAGCGGCCTCATGGACACGACAGGTTTCGCGCACGGCGCGCCCGCGCGCATCGGCATTGCGCTGACGGAGATATCGGCTGCGCTCTATGCGGCGGCGGCCATCGCGTCGGCGGTGCGCGTGAAGCGCCTGCGCGGCATCGTGCAGAACATCGATGTCACGCTGATGGGTTGCGCCGCGAGCGCGCTCACGACCTTCCTTCCCGCCGCGTTCGCCGGGCGCAGCGCGGCACGCGTGGGCAATCGTCATCCGGCGTG
Organism: Caballeronia jiangsuensis; assembly: GCF_046030135.1. Lineage (NCBI taxonomy): Bacteria > Pseudomonadati > Pseudomonadota > Betaproteobacteria > Burkholderiales > Burkholderiaceae > Caballeronia > Caballeronia jiangsuensis. The sequence goes on along the minus strand of NZ_JAQQDB010000021.1, from coordinate 16,207 downwards.
CGCGCCATGGAACGCATATCGCACGCGAGACGGCTGGATTCTCATCTGCACGAGCACCGAGGAACAATGGCGCAAGCTGCGGCAGGAAGCGCGCGTGCCCGCACTCGACGATGCGCGCTTCACGACACTCGCCGATCGCGTCGGTCATGTCGATGAACTCGACGCGCTCATCGAAACCTGGACGACGACGCTCGCCACGGAAGACTGCACGCGCATTTGCGAGCGCATCGGCGTGGCGGCGGGGCCGATCGTCGGCATCGCGGATCTGCACGACGAGGCGAATTTCCGCATGCGTCATCCGCAGGCCGCGCGCTTGATCGAAGCGAACGGCATCGATGGGCAAACCTATCGGCAGGTCTCGATCTTCGAAACGTCTGCGTTGAGCGACACGCCCGTCGTCGCGAAGCCGGAAATACGCAAGCGCGACGGCGACACCGCGCCGCTCGCGGGCGTCAGGGTGATCGAGATCGGCCAGTACACTACGGCGCCGCTCGTCGGCAAGCATCTCGCGGCGCTCGGCGCCGAGGTCGTGAAAATCGAGCCGCCCGACGGCGAGGTCGCGCGTTCGTGGACGCCGGGGCAGGGCGGCACCAGCTATTTCTTCGCGCTCAACAACACCGACAAGCAGACGATCGCGCTCGATCTCAAGCACGAAGCCGATCGCGCCCATCTGCGCACGCTGCTCGAAGACGCCGACGTGCTCGTCGAAAATCTGCGTCCCGGCGCGCTCGCGAAGCTCGGCTTCACGCGCGAGACGCTCGGCGCGATCAATCCGCGCCTCGTCTATTGTTCGATATCGGGCTTCGGCATCGCGTCGGCGTATCCGTCGCGGCCGGCGTTCGACACCGTCATTCAGGCGATGGGCGGCCTCATGGATCTCACGAAAAGCGATGGCGCGCCGGTGAAAATCGGCGCATCGGCCGCGGACATTCTCGGCGGACAGGCCGCGCTTTTCGCGATCGTCGCGCGGCTCGCAATGCCGTCGGAGGACGCGGGCACCTTCATCGAAATTTCGATGCAGGACGTCGCCGCGTGGTGCGCGTTGTTCGCGGCGGGCAAGGGCGCGTCGCGCGGACAGACGCTCGCCTGCCTCGACGGCCATATCTGGATCGAAGGCGATGTCTCCGACACCGAGCGCGCGCGCTGCATCACGCAGCCGAAAATCGCGGCGGCTCGCAGCATCGCGCAAGCCGTGCCGGTGATGCGCGTGGACGAACTGCTCGACGACAGCGACTTCCTCGCCGATGTCCTCTCCGTCGCCCGCGACGCGAACGGCGCGTTCTGGCCGGTGCTGAAGGTGCCTTATCGACTCGCTAAAACGCCCGCGCGGGTGCGTGCGGTTCCCGGCGCGCCCGAAATCGTCAGACGCGCGCCGCCAGCGCCAGCACGCGCTCCAGTTCCGGAAGATCGACCGGCTTGACGAGATGCGCATCGAAGCCGGCGGCGCGCGTGCGGGCGATGTCTTCGTCGGAACCGAGGCCGGTCATCGCCGCGACGATCACGCGATTGCCATCGTCACGCATACGGCGGATCACGTCGAAGCCCGTCATGCCGGGCATCGACAGATCGAGCAGCACGACCTGCGGGCGATGCGCTTCGAATGAATCGAGCGCGCCCGGTCCGTCGTAGGCGGCGCGCGCGTGATGGCCGAGCATATCCACGAGCAGCGTCATGCTGTCGGCGGAATCGCGGTTGTCATCGACGACGAGCACGTCGAGCTGACGGCTCGCCACGACGGACGGTGTTCCGTCAGCCGGCGCGCCGTTCGCGGGCGGCTCGGCGAGCGGCAGCCAGAGCGAAAACGCGCTGCCTCGTCCCGCGCCGCCGCTCTTCGCCTCGACATGGCCGCCGTGCAGTTCCGCGATCGCGCGCACGAGCGTGAGGCCGATGCCGAGCCCGCCTTCGTCCGGATGCGCGCCCGGCGGATGCTCCTGTACGAAGAGATCGAACACGGTGCCGAGCGCTTCGGAGGAAATGCCGCGGCCTTCGTCGGTCACGCGCACCAGCACCGAGCCGCCGCGCGGGCCGACTTCGAGCGTGATCGTCGAGTTCGGCGGGCTGAACTTCGACGCGTTGTTGAGCAGGTTGTTGAGCGCCTGCACGAGCCGCGTCGGATCGCCGTTGACGAAAAGCCGCTGGCCGTTCGCCTTCACGTCGATGCGTTGCGCGCGCTCGTCGCAGAGCGGCTGGCTCGCCTCGACGCTCAGATGCACGACATCGGCGATATCGACGGTCGCGGTCGTCAGGCGAATCTTGCCCGAGCTGACGCGCCCGGCTTCGAGCAGATCATCGACGAGCCTCGTCAGATGCGCGAGCTGACGATCGACGATCTGACGGCTGCGCGTCACCTCGGCATCGTCGCACGCCTTGAGTTTGAGAATGCTCACCGCGTTGCGGATCGGCGCGAGCGGATTGCGCAGTTCGTGGCCGAGCAGCGCGAGAAACTCGTTCATGCGCCGGCTCGACGCTTCCAGTTCCTCGAGACGCCGCCGCGCGGTCATATCGCGCGTGATCTTGACGAAGCTCTGCTCGCCGCCGTTGCCGCCGGGCAGCGCGCTCAGCATGACGTGCGCCCAGAACTCGGAGCCGTCCTTGCGCACGTGCCAGTCTTCGTGCTCGACGCGGCCGCGTCGGGCGGCGAGCGCGAGGTCGTCGCCGGGACGGTCGCGGCCGTGTTCGTCGGACGTGTAGAAGAGCGCGAAGTGCCGGCCGATCGCTTCGGCCGCCGTGAAGCCGTAGATCGCGCGCGCGCCGTCGTTCCACGAGCGCACGTAGCCGTTCTGGTCGACCATGCAGATCGCATAGTCGCTCACCGAGTCGATGAGCAGGCGCAGGCGCTCGTTCGCCTCGGTCGCGACGTGCCGGTCGGTGACGTCGTGCACGAAGCACGCGAACTGGCGCTGGCCTTCGTACCAGACTTCGCTGATCGTCAGCTCGGCGGCGAACTCGCTGCCGTCGCGGCGCAGCGCGGGCAGCTCGAAACGCCGGTTGATCATGCGCGCCTCGCCCGTCGCGAGATAGCGCGTGAGACCACCGCGATGCGCGTCGCGAAAGCGCTCGGGCATGATATGCGACGCGAGTTCGCGGCCCGCCACTTCTTCGCGCTTCCAGCCGAAGAGCAGCACGGCGGCCTCGTTCCAGTCGACGACCATGCCCGCCTCGTCCATCGACACGAAAGCGACATGCGCGTTGTCGAGCACGGTCTGACGGCGGCGCATGGCGTCGGCGAGCTTTTTCTCGTACTCGATGCGCAGCGACGACTCGACGGAGAGATCCGCCGACACGCTGGCGTTTTCCTTCAAGAGCTTGCGGTTTTCCTGCGCGATGTCCTCGCGCGCGATGGTCTCCGCGATGCACGCGCAAAACGCATCGAGAATGCTGATGTCGGCTTGCCCGAAATGATCGACTTCGCCGGAAATGAGCTTCAGCACCGCGACCGAGCGGCCTTCGTAGACGACGGGCGCGACGACCATCGACACGGCGCCGACCGCCTCGCACGCGGCACGGTCGACGCGATGGTCGGTCGCCGAATTGCGGCAGATGAGCGCCTGCTGGCGCGTGATGCAAAGGCCCGACAGGCTGCCGGCAGTAGGCAGGCGCACGCCGATGTGCGCCGCCGCCGCACCGCTCGCCGCGCGATAGACGAGCGATTCGCCCTCGATCCACTCCACCACGGCGGACCCGACGCCCGCGACTTCTCTCAGCGTGTCGGTGACTTTTTGCAGATAGGCGGGCAGCGGAAGCCGCGCATGGGCGAGGCTCGCAAATGTGGCGAACCATCGCTGGAAATGCGCCAGACGCTCATGTTCCACCTTGATAATATTTTCCGGGCTCGACGCCTCGTGTTGAGTCCGCATAGGTTATTTCCAATCGATGGATCGCGACGATGAATCGCGGAGGCATCGGGGTTTGCAAGACGGATAATCGCGTCAATTGAAGCATAAATATAGCGGCAATCGTTTGCCATTTCGGGGATTTTTGAAGGTGGATTTTGCCGGATGCGCGGACAAGGCCGCCGCCGTTGAGGTTGGCGGCGTGTGCCGTAAATATGCGCTGGTCGTACGGATTAATATCGTGAGTATGAATTTCGCGTGTCGCGCCGGGCTTCGGTAACTTCGGCTTCGTTGTATCGAGCCCGGCATTTTCAATTCGCTTTAACGTCGAGTCATTGCGTGATCCATTCGCGCGCGGCATCGGCGGCAAAATCGCGATATGTGCGCGGCGGTCGGCCGAGCAGCGAAGTCAGGCGTGCGATTTCCTCCGGTGAAGCCACGGCTCCGTCCTGCTGATAGCGCTGCATCATGAGACGCATGTCGTAGGCGAGCCATTCCGGGCCCGCGCCTTTCATGCGCGCTTCGAGGGCGTCGAGATCGTCGCCGCCGTAGCGGATCTCGCGTTGCAGCGCGTCGCGCCAGATTGCCGTGATGCTGTCGGCCGTCAGCGCGTCGGGGCCGGCGAGTTCATAAGTTTCGCGCGGCAAGGGCGCTTCGCTGCGTTCGCGGCGCAGCAGTTCGCGCGCGGCGGCATCGCCGATATCGCGCACATCCACCATCGAAATGCCTTTGGCGCCGATCGGCATGCCATACACGCCGTGATGCAGCAGCGCATCCTTCAGGCGGATGTCGTTCTGCATGAAGTACGCGGGGCGCAGGATCGTCGCGGGCAGATCGCAATCCTCGATCATGCGCTCGACCGTGTGCTTGCTGGTGAAGTGCGGCACGTCCGTGTAGACATCGCCCTTGAACACCGACAGATACACGATGCCCTTCACGCCCGCCTCGCGCGCGATGCTCATCGCCTGCAGCGCCTGAGTCAGCTCGTCGGCGGCGTTGGGCGCGAGCAGAAAGAGTGTGTCGATGTCCTTCATCGCTTCACGCAATGTGCCGATTTCGCTCAGATCGCCTTTGACCGGCGTCACGCCCGCTGCAAAGTTCGCGCGCTCCGGCGAACGCGTCAGTGCGCGCACGTTCGCGCCGCTGTCCTTCAGATGGTCGAGAACCTGTGTGCCGATCACGCCGGTGCTGCCCGTCACGAGAATAGTCATGTCGATCTCCTTGGATACGTTGAGTACAGCACCTACGATAGACGTTCCGCTTTCGAGCCGAAAGACCATGATTCGAGACGCTTCGTCTCGCTGATGGAACGAAAATAATGGACCTCACCGCACTCACCGATTTCAACGCCGTCGCGCTCCACGGCGGTTTCGGACCCGCCGCGCGCAACACGGGCCGCCCGAAAGCCACGCTCTCGCGACGCGTCGCGGAGCTGGAGCAAAGTCTCGACGTGCGGCTCATCGAGCGCGGCTCGCGCATGCTGCGGCTGACCGAGGAAGGCCGCGCGCTGCACGAACGCACGCGCGGCCTGCTCGCCGACATCGACGACGCCGCCGAAGCGATTCGCTCGCGCGCGCCCGTGCCGCGCGGACGCCTTCGCGTGAGTGCGCCGATCGTGTTCGCGCACGTCGTGTTGCCGCGCATCGCGTCGCGTTTCGCGTCGGCGTATCCGCAGGTCGAGCTGGAGATCGTCTCCGAAGATCGTGTCGCGGATCCGGTGCAGGACGGCTACGACCTCGTCATCCGCATCAATCCCGATGCCGACGAGCTTCTCGTGGGACGCCGCATTGCGACCGACCGGCGCGTGCTGGTCGCGGCGCGCGGCTTCACGATCGACGACAACGCATCTTCCTTGCCTGCCGTCGTGCTCGCGCGTGCGGACAGCGTGGCATGGCGGATTCAGGGCGACGACGGCCGCGAGCGCACGATCACGCCCGAACCGGTGCTGCGCCTGTCGTCGTTGCTGATGGCGCGCGAGGCGGTGCTCGAAGGCGCGGGCGCGGCGTTGTTGCCGGGCTTGCTGGTCGAGCCGGAGATCGCCGCGGGACGGCTCGTCGCGCTCGGCCTGGATGCGGGACCGCCCGTCGAAATCTGGGCGCTCTACAGTTCGCGGCGTTTGCTGAGTGCGAAAGTGCGCGCGTTTCTGGACATGCTGCAAAGCGCGGCGTGAGTGGTCATATGTCGATGTGCGCTTCGACGATCTCTCTGACCTTCCCCAACGCTTCCCTCAACGTTCCCGCATCCACCGATCCCAGCGCCAGCCGCAACGCGTGCGGCACCTGCACCGCGGTACAGAACGGCTCGGCCAGCGACACCGAAATGCGCTCTTCCATCAGCGCCGCCGCGATACGGTCCGCGCGTACTTCCTCGGGCATCGGCAGCCACACGAAATACGACGCAGGATGCGCGACGCGCTTCAAACGTCCCAACGCGCTCGCCGCGATGACCTGCCGCGCCGACGCATCCGCACGCTTCTCCGCTTCGAGCCTGTCGACCGTGCCATCTTCGAGCCAGCCGCACGCGATCGCCGTCATCACGCCGGGCGTGTTCCACGTCGTCACTCTGATAGCGCGCTCGATCTTCGGCACCCATTCGAGCGGCGCGACCACATAGCCGACGCGCAAACCCGTCGCCACGTTCTTCGAAAATCCCGAGACGTACACCGTGAGTTCGGGCGCGATCGCGGCAAGCGGCGGCGGAGCGTCGTCGGCGAGAAAGGCGTAGGCGGCATCTTCAATGATGAAGAAGCCATGCCTGCGCGCAAGCGATGCCAGTTGCCTGCGCCGCGTCGCCGTCATCACCCAGCCGAGCGGATTGTGCAGCGTCGGCATCGTGTAGATGGCGCGCACGCGTCGCCGCTTGCATAGCGCATCGAGCGCGTCGGGATCGGGGCCCGCGCCCGACGCCGGCAGCGGCGCGAGTTCGAGCCGATGCGCCTCGGCCAGCAGCTTGAATCCGGGATAGGTAAGGCTATCGACGGCGACCACGTCGCCGGGCTTGAGCAGCGCCATCACGGTCGTGGCGAGACCATGTTGCGCGCCATCGACGAGCATGACGCGATCCCCGTCCACATCGAGCCCACGGCGCGCGAGATGACGCGAGACCGTCGCCCGGTCGCGCGCGCGTCCGCCGTGCGGCTGGTAACGCAACAGCGCTTCGAGATCGCCCGCCGATGACAACTGCCGCAACGCATTGCGCAACAACTCCGCCTGACCGGCCAGCGCGGGATAGTTGAAGTTCAGATCGACCGTATCCGCGGCGATGGCGACCTGATCGATGCCGAGCTCACGCGAGAGCGTCGTCTCCTTCACGAAGGTGCCGCGTCCCGTTTCGCCGCTGACGAGACCCATCGCGTTCAACTCGGCATAGACACGCGTCGCGGTGACGATGCCGAGTCCCTCGCGCGCGGCAAGCTCACGATGCGTCGGCAGGCGTGTGCCTGCTTTCAGACGACCGGACCGAATGTCCTCGACGAATCGGTCGACGATCTGTTTGTAGCGCGGCGGTTTCGGCATGTATTCATGACAATTTTTTGATTGTATTCATTCTGGGCCGTAGCATGGGCACATGCAACCCATGCGCTGAAAGGAGCACAACATGCATATCGCCATTCTCACCTTCGAGGGCTTCAACGAACTGGATTCGCTGATCGCGCTCGGCATTCTCAATCGCGTGAAGAAGCCGGACTGGAAGGTGTCGATCGCGTCGCCATCGGAAGAAGTGCGTTCGATGAACGGCGTCGTGCTGAAGGCGCAAGCCACGCTCGACGATGCCGCGAACGCCGATGCCGTGATCGTCGGCAGTGGCAGGCTGACGCGCCAGGTCGTCGCCGACGCGTCGCTGATGGCGCGCATCAGGCTCGATCCCTCGCGCCAGTTGCTCGGCGCGCAATGCTCCGGCACGCTCATTCTCGCGAAGCTCGGCCTGCTTCGGGACGTGCCCGCCTGCACGGACGTGACGACGAAGCCCTGGGTCGAGGAAGCGGGCGTGCGCACGCTCGATCAACCCTTCGTCGCGAATGGCAACGTTGCGACCGCGGGCGGATGCCTTGCATCCCAGTATCTGGCGGCGTGGGTGATCGCGCGGCTCGAAGGCATCGAGGCGGCGCGCAGTGCGATGCATTACGTCGCGCCTGTCGGCGAAAAAGATATCTACGTCGAGCGCGCGATGAAAAACATCACGCCTTTTATCGACGCCGCCACGCTCGCGTAAAGACGAGAAAATAGTGCACTGCAAAGCCCGTCGCGATGCGCGCGACGGGCGCATTCGTGCTGCACCCGCATAAAGAAAAGCCCTCGCATAAAGCATTAAACGCTTCGGGAAAGTCCTTACAGAAACATCAGACGTCTGATGTATATTTCAGGGACTGCCATCCCAGAGACCCTCATGCGCCTGAGCGTCGAGCGATCGATGAGCGACAAGATTCAGGAGTCGCTTCTCACCATGATCCGCGAGCGCAAGCTCAAGCCCGGCGATCAGATTCCCACTGAAATAGAGCTTTGCGAGCTGCTCGGCGTCGGCCGTTCCAGCCTGCGCGAAGCCGTCGCGCAGATGATCTCGCATGGCTTGTTGTCGCGTCAGCAAGGCAAGGGCACCTTCATCAGACAAATTTCGCTGAAGCTGCACGGCGGGCTCGATGATCTGATGTCGGTGACGGACATGATTCGCAGCGTGGGCGCGGTGCCGTCGACGAGCCGTATTCAGATGGAGACCGTCGCGGCTTCGGAGAGTCTCGCGGAAAAGCTCGCCATCGCGCGCGGCGATCCGTGCGTGAGAATCGAGCGCGTGCGGCGCGCGGACGACGCCATCGCCGCGTATTGCATCGACACGATTCCGAAGCACGTGTTCGATGCCGCCGAGGGCGAGCTTGGCGAGTCGCTCTTCGGCATGTTCGCGCGCACGGGGCGGCGGCTGTCGCATACGCATACGTCGATACAGCCGACCATTCTCACGCCGCGCGACCTGCCGGAACTGGGCGACGGCTTCGGCCTCTTTCTGCTGCTGGACGAAGTGGATTTCGATCAGAGCGGCGAGCCGCTTTGCTATAGCAACGACTACTACAACACGAGCATCTTCAAGTTCGATCTGGTGCGCAAGCGTCGCTGAACATCGGAGGAGACATACCGATGGAGTTTGAAGCTTTCACCGCGCAGGAGCTCGCCGCCTATCTCGGCGACGTGCCCGATGTGCGCGCGCTGCTGGGCGATCCCGACGATCTCGACGTCGTCGAAGTCGGGGACGGCAATCTGAACTACGTGTACTTCGTGACGAATGCGAAGGCGCCCGGGCGCAGCGTCGTCGTCAAGCAGGCGCCGCCGTTTCTGCGGCTCGTCGGCAAGACGTGGCCGCTTTCGTGTCAGCGCATGGAGCACGAAGTCGCTGCGTTGCGGCGCTTCGGCGCACTGTGTCCGCGGCATGTGCCGAAGGTTTATCACGCGGACAGCAAGCGCTTTCTCGTGGTGATGCAGCACCTCGCGTCGCATCGCATCCTGCGGCAAGGTCTGATGGATGGCGCGATGTATCCGCGTCTCGCGGATCATCTTTCGACCTATCTCGCGCACACGCTTTTCTACGGCTCCGATCTCTTTCTCGCGCCCGATATCAAGAAGCACGCGGCGAGCGCGGCGGTCAACTGGGAACTGTGCAAGATCACCGAGGACCTCGTGTTCACGTTTCCGTTCGAGGATCATCCGTCGAACGTCTATAGCCCCGCGTTGCCCAAGGGCGCAATCGAAAGGCTGAGAACGCACGAGCCATTGCGCATCGCGGCGGCCGACATGAAGTGGGCCTTCATGAACCACGCCGAGACCTTGCTGCACGGCGACCTGCATACCGGCTCGATCATGGTCAACGAAGACGAGACCTTCGTGATCGATCCCGAGTTCGCGTTCTATGGACCGATGGGCTTCGATGTCGGTGCGGTGATCGCGAATCTGCTGCTCGCGTTCTTCTCGCGCGACTGGCACGGACGCATCGACGGGCGCGATCCCGTTGCGTATCAGGAATGGCTGCTCGAACAGATGGTGCGCATCTGGAACGGTTTCAGCGCGCAATTCGTCGAGCTATGGCGCGACAACGAGAGCCGCAGCAAGCGGCGTTTCATCGGCGCGGACGCGGAAAGCCGCGCGCTCACGGCGTATCGCGCGCACTTCATGCGGCGTCTCCTGGCCGATACGCTCGGCTTCGCGGGCTGCAAGATGATTCGACGCATCGTCGGCATGGCGAAGGTCGCGGAGATCACGCGCATTCCGGATGCGCAAGTGCGGGCGAATATCGAAGTGCGCTGTCTGCGTTGCGCGGAAGCGCTGCTCGTCGAGCGCGCCACGCTCGGCGATATCGAACAGGTGGCGACGCTCGCGCGCGAGATTCAGCGCGACATCGCGACGATGTGACAGGAGACCTCATGGCTTCGCAGCCCTTGTTCACGACGCTTCCGCCGACGATCGAATGGCGCGACGGCGATCTGCTGCTGCTCGATCAGACGCGTTTGCCGCATGAGATCGTGGTGGAGAACGTCGCCGATGAGAAAGCGGTTTGGCGCGCCATTCGCGAGTTGCGCGTGCGCGGCGCACCGGCGATCGGCGTCGCGGCGGCGTATGGGCTTTGCATCGCGATGCGCGGATCGACCGCGCTGCCCGTCGCGCAGTTTCGCGCGGAGCTGGAACGCCACGCGAACTGGCTCGAAACGGCGCGGCCTACGGCGGTCAACCTGAGCTGGGGCGTGCGGCGCATGCTGCGTCATTCACGCGATGTCGATACGAACGATGCCGCAACGCTCTACGAAGCGCTCGTCGAAGAAGCGAAGCGGATACACGAAGAAGATCGGGCGCTGTGCGAAGGCATCGGCGAGCATGGCATGCCGCTCATTCGCGAAGGATGCGGCGTGCTCACGCACTGCAATGCGGGCGCGCTCGCGACGACCGGCATCGGCACCGCCACTGCGCCGATCTATGCGGCGCATCGCGCGGGCATCGCGTTCAAGGTCTATGCCGATGAAACGCGTCCGCTTCTGCAGGGCGCGCGTCTCACGGCGTTCGAATTGCAGCAGGCGGGCGTCGATGTCACGCTCATCATGGACAGCGCCGCCGCGTCGATCATGTCGCAAGGGCTCGTGGATATGGTCATCGTCGGGACGGACCGCGTCGCCGCGAATGGCGACTTCGCCAACAAGATCGGCACGCTGGGGCTCGCCATCGCCGCGCATCACTACGGTATTCCGTTCTATGTCGCCTGTCCTTCATCGACGCTCGATCTAGAGACGCCGAGCGGTTCGCGCATCGAGATCGAGGAGCGCGATGCCGAAGAAGTCACGCATCTGGCAGGACGACGCATCGCGCCCGATGCAATCAAGGCGCGCAACCCCGCGTTCGATGTCACGCCGCATGCGCTCGTCAGCGGCTTCGTCACGGAGCGCGGCATCGTGCATGCGCCGTTCGAACGCTCGCTCAGAACGCTGTTCGCCGCAGAGGGGAACGCCGCATGATCGCGGCCGATGAAAGCGCGCTGCGCCGCGCGATCGTCGCGACGTCGCTGGAGATGGAGCGGCTCGGCATCAATCAGGGCACGTCGGGCAACGTGAGCGCGCGATATCGCGAAGGCTTGCTGATCACGCCGAGCGGCGTGAGCGCGCGCGAGCTCGACGAGAAGCAGATCGTGTGGCTGCCGCTCGACATCACAGACGATGCCGAGCTTCTGCGCATGGAGCGGCCGTCGTCGGAATGGCGCATTCATCGCGACATCCTGCGTGCACGCGACGATATCAACGCCGTCGTGCATACCCATTCGATCGCGGCGACCGCGCTCGCCATTCATGGACGCGATATTCCCGCGCTGCATTACATGGTCGCGGCGGCGGGCGGCAAGTCGATACGCTGCGCGCCGTATGCGGTCTTCGGCAGCCAGCAGTTGTCCGATCATGCGCTCGCCGCGCTCGACGATCGCCGCGCGTGTCTGCTCGCGCATCACGGCGTGATCGCGCTCGGCGCGGACCTCGCGCGCGCCGTGTGGCTCGCGCATGAAGTGGAAGTGCTGGCGAAGCAGTATCTGCTGGCGTTGCAGATCGGCGCGCCGCCCCTGCTTTCCGATGAACAGATGGATGAAGTGCTGGAGAAGTTCAAGACTTACGGCAGGCGCAACACGGAGGATCGCTGAAACGCGTGGGCGGGAAGCGAAGCCTCATCGAAGCGAAAAATCGCATTGAACAACTCGTACAACGGAGACAGCCATGGCCTGGAGTTCGGCAAGATTCGACAGTTGGGGAACGTTCGGCAAATCGAGCGGCGCCGTATTGCTATGCGCGGCGGCCGCGTTGAGCGGATGCTCGAAGAGCGACAACTCGTCGTCGACGAGCAGCACGAGTTCGGCGGCGAGCGCGAGCGCACCGGCAAGCGCTCCGGCGAGCGCGCCGGCCGCAACTGCCGCGGGCGGCAAGCCCAAGATCGGTTTCTCGATCGCGACCTTGAACAACGCGTTCTTCGTCGGACTGAAGGCGGGCGTCGAGCGCGGCTCGAAGGATCAGGGCTTCGATCTCGTGCAGACCAATGCGAACGGCGATGCGCAACAGCAGGTCAACGATGCGATCAACCTGCTGAGCCAGGGCGTGACCGCGCTCGTGCTCAATCCGATCGATTCGAAGGCGATCATTCCCGCGGTCGAAAAAGCCAACTCGATGAACATTCCGGTCTTCACGCTGGATCGCGGCTCGGATGGCGGCAAGGTCACGTCGTTCGTCGCGTCGGATAACGTCGCGCTCGGGCAGACGGGCGCGAAGTGGATTGCCGAGCAACTGAAGAAGCGCTATGGCGAGGAGAAGGGCAACGTCGTCGATCTGATCGGTCTTGTCGGCACGACGGCTGCGACGGACCGCGAAAAGGGCTTCAGCGAAGAGATCGCGAAGTACCCGAACATCAAGGTGGTCGCGCGTCAGGAAGGCGCGTTCGATCAGGAGAAGTCGCTCAACGCGATGACGAGCATCCTGCAGAAATATCCGCAGATCGATGCGGTCTTCGGCGCGAACGACGACAACACCGTGGGCGCGGAAAAGGCCATCGACAACGCGGGCCGTTACAAGCCGCTCGGCGACAAGGAGCATATTCTCGTGATCGGTGCCGACGGCACCGCGCAGGCGCTCTCCGCGATCCGCGCGGGCAAGCAGGACGCGACGATCTCGCAGAACCCGATCCAGATGGCGGCGAAGTCGCTGCAGTTCATCGCGGACTACAACGCGAAGAAGGACGTGCCCGCGAACTACGCATGGCCGACGATGCTCATCGACAAATCGAACATCGATTCGGATGAGGTGAAGAAGTACGGCCTGTGGTCCGAGGAAGTGAAGCAGTAAGGGCAACCGGCGGCCGCGCGTTCCAGCGACGCGCGGCCCGCATACGGAATGCACACGGAATGCACGACATGAACGTGGAAACCGAAGCGCCGTTGTTGCGCATGCAGGGCATCGTGAAGAGCTTTCCCGGCGTGAAGGCGCTGCGCGGCGTGAGTCTCGACCTGCACGCGGGACATGTGGTGGCGATCGTCGGCGAGAACGGCGCGGGCAAGTCGTCGCTCGTGAAGGTGCTGTCGGGCGCGTATGAACCCGACGAAGGCACGATCGACATCGACGGCATGCCGCTCGCGCGCGGCACCCATGCGGCGATCGATGCGGGCGTGGCCGTCATCTATCAGGAGCTTTCGCTCGTCAACGACATGACGGTCGCGGAGAACCTGTTCCTCGGCCGCATGCCGTCGCGCAACGGCTTCGTGAGAATGCGCGACGCCAACACGATGGCGCGCGAGGCACTGGCGCGCGTCGGCCTCGACAACGTGCCGCCGTGGATGCGGCTCGGCGATCTGCCGTTGAACAAGCGGCAACTCGTCGAAGTGGCGAAGGCGATCGCGCGCGATGCGCGCATTCTCGTGATGGACGAACCGACCGCCGCGCTGCAAAGCCATGACATCGCCAATCTGTACGCGGTGGTGCGGCGGCTGCGCGCGGAAGGCATGGGCATCATCTTCATCTCGCATCATCTGGAAGAGGTGTTCGAGCTGGCGGATTCGGCTGTCGTGATGCGCGATGGCGCGACCGTCGGCGCGCGCCCGATGTCCGAATGGACCGAGGCGGATCTCGTGCAGGCGATGGTCGCGCGCAATCTCGAATCGTTCTATCCGTGGGAGCCGCGCGACTATGGTCCGGTCGTGCTCGAAGTGCGCAATCTCGCGAGCGCGCCGCTCTTGCGCAATGCGAGCTTTTCGGTGCGCGCGGGCGAGATAGTGGGCATTGCGGGCATCGCGGGCGCGGGGCGCACGGAATTGCTGAAGACGATCTTCGGCGCGCTGCCGGTGACGAATGGCGAGCTTCTCGTGAAGGGCAGGAAGATCGCCAATCATTCGCCGACGCAGGGCGTGCGTCACGGGCTCGTTTATACGTCGGAGGATCGCAAGCTCGAAGGGCTCGTGCTGGAAGCGAACATCGAAGAGAACATTGCGTTGTCGAGCCTGAAGGCGCTGGCGAGCGGCGGCTTCGTGAGCCGCGCGAAGAAGCGCAAGCTCGCGCAGGATGCGAGTGCGCGCTTCGGCGTGCGTGCGTCGTCGATGTTGCAGATCACGGGGACGCTTTCGGGCGGCAATCAGCAGAAGGTCATCTTAGGCCGCGCGACCGCGACGAGTCCGGTCGTCATCATGCTCGATGAACCGACGCGCGGTATCGACGTGGGCGCGAAGTCGGAAATCTACGCGCACATGGTGACGATGGCGCGCGCGGGCGCGGCCGTCGTGATGGTGAGTTCGGAGCTGCCGGAGTTGCTCGGCATGTCGGATCGCGTGCTGGTGATGTATCGCGGCAGCATCGTGACCGAGATCGCGCGCGACAAGGCGGATTCGGAAACGGTCATTCAGTGGGCAACGACAGGAGCAGGCGCATGACCTCCACGGCAGCCGATCGTTCGGATACGGAGGCGCTGTCGCGCCGCGTGATCCGTCAATTGAGGAGCGGCATCGGGCCTTTGTTCGCGGCGCTCGTCATCATCTGTATTGCGTTGTCGATCGCATCGCCCGAGTTTCTCACCACGAGCACGCTCACGAACATCATGGTGCAGGTGTCCGTGGTGGGCATTGCGGCGGTGGGCGGCACGTTCGTCATCATCACATCGGGCATCGACCTGTCGGTCGGCTCGCTCGTCGCGTTGAGCGGCATGGTGGCGGCGACCGTGATGGCAGGGTCGAGTCCGGGCGCGGTCGGTTTGGGCGTGGCGGGGCTAGGCGTCGCGCTCGCGGTGGGCGCATTCGCGGGCGCGCTCAACGGGCTCGTGATTTCGTGGCTCAGGCTCGTGCCCTTCATCGTCACGCTGGCTGCGATGGCGATGGCGCGCGGCCTCACGCTCGCCATTTCCGATGGCCGCACGAAGTTCGATTTTCCCAACGCGTTCACGATGTTCGGTGCGAAGACCGTCGCGGGTCTGCCGATGCCGATGATCGTCATGTTGGTCGTGTTCGTCGCCGGGCATGTGTTGTTGCGCAAGACGACGTTCGGGCATCAGGTGTTTGCCGTCGGCGGGAATCAGGAAGCGGCGCGGCTTGCTGGCATTCCTGTTAGGCGTGTGGTGTTTTTTACTTACATGCTTGCGGGCGTTACGGCGGCGATCGCCGGGATCGTGCTCGCCGGGCGGCTGAATTCCGCCTTGCCTTCGGCGGCTAATGGGCTGGAGTTGCAGGTTATCGCGGCTATTGTCATTGGGGGGACTTCGCTGGCGGGGGGGCGTGGGTCGATTGTCGGTACGTTCATTGGCGTGGTGCTTATTGGCGTCATCAACGTCGGTCTTTCGCTGCTCGGCGTGAACCCCTTCTGGACTCAGTTCATTCAAGGTGGTGTCATCTTCGCCGCCGTGTTGCTCGATGCGCTCAGTCAGCGGAGGAAGGTTTGAGCTCTTTCTTCTATGAAATCCTGCTTTCGTGTCGGTCTATTAGCACTGCCCCTCCCCGGGGCGGGGGTCACTTTCTTTGCTGCTGCAAAGAAAGTAACCAAAGAAAGCAGCTCGCTTAGGCCCGCGGTCACACGCACGTTGGCCATGCTTGCCGGCCCGCGGTGGCTCTCGCCTAAGTGTCGCCCTCGAAGGACTTATCGGGCTTGGCTCGCGCACGGTCTGACGAGCTAGACGTTTTAGCGCGCTGGTTCAGCACCAAAGAGCTTCGGCACAGCGCTACGCGCTGCCGTTGGGTATGCGAGGGAAACCGTCGAGAAAAGATGGAAGCATCAGCAAAGAAGCACATGCAAACCCGATTGACCGGTCGGCCGCGAAGCGGGCTGGAGCCATTTGGTGCTGAACCAGTGACGCAAGCGGTGCGATGTGTCAGACCGTGCGCGAGCCAAGCCCGATTGGGCCTGT
>NZ_JAQQDB010000020.1:0-128897 GCF_046030135.1 Caballeronia jiangsuensis | reverse complement strand
AAACCAAATCACTTCGCCGCAGCCTTCTGAATCCCACAAGCCTTATAAGCATCCCTCTGCAACTCCCGAAACTTCCTGGTCTGAGCCTTAGCCCGATCGACACGAAACTCCGCCCCACCTTCCCCACCTAAAGCCGCGTATTTAGAAAACGTAGACTGCTCGACGTAATCGTCATAAGTCAACACCTGAGCGATCTTGTCGATCGCACACGAGCACTTGTACACGTTGGCGAAATCGTGGCCATTGTCGTCCATGCATCCGAGGACATATTCCACGCGCCCTTCGGTCGGATAGTCGTGACTCTTGGCGGGCGCGCCACCCCCGGTACCCGTCGCAGCGATCGACAGCGGCGAAATCAGCGAGAGGCAGGTGAGCACCGTCAACGCGCAGCAACGTGGGGTCATGCGATAAGCCTCGTAGTTGTAATGATCCAGTTCGGCCGGCACGCAAACAGCAGATACGCACCGGCCACGCACCGCTTCAGTCCGGCGAGAACGGATGCGACATCGTTCCCTTCTTCGATACTACCTCTTGCGCCGACGGCTCGCCCGCCACCGCGCGCGCCAGCGCTTCCTTCGTCGCCTGATAGTTGAAGTCGTGGATCTTCTGGTCGTCGTCCGCCTCCCAGTGGATGAACACGCCGACGCAGATGAACAGGTCGTCGGCTTCATCGGCGGGAATGACGCCGCCTTCCACACTGTCGGCGACGGCCATCGCCACCGCGCGCTGCGCCGGGCCGAACATCTGCACCGCCTGTTTCGCGCCCTTGATCGTCACCTTGTTGAAGAGAATCGTGTTCGGCTTGGTCAATAGATTCGGCGCGACCACCGCGAGCAGCGACGTGAAGCCATCCTTGTTGTTCGTGAGCGCGTGGCAGAACGCGGTCTCGGCAGCGGAACCTCGCGGTCCGATGATCAAGTCGATGTGCGCGACTTCGTTGCCATCGCCGACGAGCGACTCTCCTACCATGACGCGGTTGATCTTGGCCATGCTGTTCCTCCAGTGATGTGTGGTTCCAGGGACTAGCGACTTGCTCTCGACTCGCGACGGTAAGAATCAAAGCCGCGCAAGGCTCAGGGTTCGACCGGCGTTCCGATCCGACCGCTCAACCGCGAAACTCCTAACATGTTCCGTGCCAATTTTTTGTCCGCGCGGGCAGACTTCATGCATTCATCGTCGATATCACCAGCCCGACGAAGAGCGTCGCCACCGCAAGGTCCGCGCTCGTGCCCGGATTGATGCCGCGCGCCTTCAGTTCGGCATCCCAGTCGTCGAGCGCCGGCGACTCGACAGGGCTGCCCGCCAAGCGCCAGTTCGCGCGATGCCGCGCCGCGTCGCGGGTGACACTTTGCGCCACCGCCGCGCCCTGCTTGCGCACTATGTGCGAATCGGGCCAGCCAGAGAGAAACGCGAGGAACGCGTCGAGCATCGCGCGATGTTCCGTCGACGCCGTGACCGGGCCCGCCGCGCCGAATACATCGGCGAAACCGTTCTCATATTGACGCGCGATGCTGTCGCGATCCGCCGCGAGCGTCATCGCCGCGCGCAAGGTCACGGTCGGCGGCGCGTGGACAGGCTGCTCGGGCGCGTCGCCCAGGCCGCCCGGATTCGCGAGTGCAATCGCACGATAGGCGAGGCGCGCATCGTCGATGTCCAGCTCCGCGAGCACGCGCTCCGTCGCCCGATGCCAGCGCGCCGCATCGACCGGTTCGTTCGGATCGAAACGCTCGAGCGCGGCGCACAAGGGCGCGGCGAGCAGCACGATGCCGAGATTCGTATTGCAGCCGGCCGCATCGAAGGTACGGCGCACGGCGTCGAGAATGCGCGCGCCCACACGTGCATGCGGCGCAAAAAGGCCCGCCGCCGCCGCGCCCGCGCTCGCGATGAATTGCGCCGACGTCATGCCGTGCCCCGCGCTCGCGACGCTCACGTTGCCGGGCTTTCTCGTCTCGACGTCGAGGCGGCACGCGCGCAGGAACGCGGTGCGCGCGCGGATGGCGAGCGGTGCGTCAGAAGCGCTCATTGCCGCTGGCGAGCGCGAGCGCGCCTTTCGATGCAGGCAGCTTGCGATCGAGCAGATCGTCCACGATGAGCGCCGCGATATCGACCGGCGTCACCGTTTGCAGGCCGCGCCACGCCGCCACGCCGTTCACTTCGAGCACGACCGGCCGCCCGCCCTCCGAGGCAATCAGATCGACGCCCGCGTAATCGAGCCCGAGCGCCGACGTCGCGCGCACGGCGATATCCGCGAGGGCGGGTGACAGTTCCGCTGCCTCGCAGCGCGCGCCGCGCGCGAAGTTGTGAATCCAGTCCTCGCCGCCGACGCGCTTCATCGCCGCCACCGCGTGCCCGCCGATCACGAGCACGCGCCAGTCGAAGCCGGGCGCGCCTGCATCGACATAACGCTGGAGATAGGCGACCTGACTGAAGGATCTGAGCGACGGCAATTTCAAGCCGGGCTTCTTCAGCCCCTTGCCCTGCGAACCGAAGAGCGGCTTCATCACGACCTGACGGCCCGCGGCCGCTTCGCGCATCAGCACGCGCTGCGCATGCGCCGGGGATTCGCCGGCCCACGTCGCGGGCGTCGGCACGCCGTAGCGATTGAGCAGGAAGCTCGTCATCGACTTGTCGACGCTGCGCTCGATCGCGCGCGCATCGTTATAGACGGGCACGCCGCATTCGCGCAGCGCGTGCAGGATGCCGAGCCTCAACGTCACCTGTTCGAAGGTGCCGCCCGCGATGCCTCGTACCAATACCGCATCGGGCAGCGTGTGACCGAAGCCGGGAATCGCGAGCCCGTGCGGCTTCCATGTCGTATCGATGCGGCAATCCGCGAGATCGACGCAGCGCGCCTCCACATCGCGCGCGCGGAAGGCTCTTTTAAGGCGTCCGGTGTGCCAGCCGGTTTCGTCGGTCATGATGGCCACACGCAACGCCGGCACGCTCATGACGCGCTCCATTGCTTCTCCAGCAGCGCTTTATCGACCTTGCCGCCGTGATACGTCGCGCCGCTTTCCAGGCTCGACACCCACACTTCGGCGGGCGCGAACAGCGCCGGGTCGATCTGATAGAAGTCGTAGTTGAACGACGTGAAGATGTCGGCGAAAGGACGGCCATAGTCGCGCGCGTTCGACGACGGCAATTCGGCCGCAAGGCGCTTCGCGACGGCATCGCCCTTCACGGTCAGATGCACGCGGCCGCCGTAGAGAATCGCGTCGTTGGTGCGGCCCATAGCCTGAATTCCGTCGGGGGCGGGCGGCGGAAGCGGCGCGCTGCCGCTACCCTCGACGATTTCCGCGAGATCGACGCCCAGCACGTGCGTCTTGTGCAGCGCAACTTCCACGACGCGCGCGACGACCTGCACCGTGCCCGCCACAGACTGTGTCGGCGTCACGGCGATCACGAGACGCTCCGGCGCGAGGCCGCAATCGTTGAGCACCTTGTCGATGACGACCTGCGGCGGCAGACGATCCACCTCCATCACGAGCGCGCCGCGATCGTGCCGGTCGCGATAACCGAGTTCGTCGAACAGCGGCTCCTTGCACGCGAGCGCGCGCGCCGGGCCCGAACCGAGCGAGAAGAATTTCTTGCCGTCCGTCTGTTCCTTGGTCGCCGACAGGCTCCAGCCGGCGTACTGGCTCGCGAGGCAAGCGAGGACCGGATTGCTCGTATGCACTTCGATGAAAACCGGCCAGAGCGGCGCGCTATCGAGCGCGACGCGCCGCGCCACGCGCCCGAGGCCGCCCATGCAGATGCGCGCGATCAGGATGCCGGCGTCGGCGCTGCCTTTGGCGTTCACGCCCGCATCGACGATCACGGTGCCGCCGTCCGTGCGCGTCAAATCGACGTGAAGGCGCGCGGCATCGTCGATGAGACGCGCGACGAGCCGCTCGCTCGATGCGTTGACGCTCATCGCGGCGTCGGCCTGGAAAGTTGAAGTCATGGTCTGGATAAAGTGTCGATGCGTTGCAGGAGGCGCGCGTGCTCGCGGTCCAGCGCGTCGCGCAAGTCGGAGAACGCGGGCGCGGACACGGTCATCGTGCAGACCGGCTGGCCCGCTTCGATGCGCGCGCCGACGAGCGGCACGTCGTGGCACGCGGGATCGTCGAAACATGCGTCGCTGAACGCGCGCGATGCGGTAAAGCCTTCGTGCGCGAACACGACGCGCTGCCCCGCGTGAAGCGGCGGCGTGTGCGCGGCCGTGTCGGGGGCGTGCGGCAGCTCGCCGTGCAGACACGCGTCCAGATGCGCGCCGATCAGTCCGCGCGGCCACGCGTCGGGCCAGGCGGCTTCGTAAAGCGCCATCGTCGAGGATGGGCGCGTGTTGATTTCGAGCACGCTGAACGTGTCGCCGTCGAGCAGGAAGTCGATGCTGTTGAGACCGGTCAGGTCCGTTTGCCAGACGATCCTGTCGATGGCCCCGACGATGCGCGCCGCGATCTGCCGCGGCAAGCGCACCGGCCCGAGCGAGCCCGCGTGCACGAAGGGCAGGCGTCCCGCCGCGACCGTCAGTTGCTCCGCGAAGCCGATCACCGTGGCTTCGCGATGCGCGGCGACGAAGAGCGCGGACATCGAACGGCCTCGGGCGAGCCGCTGAAAATACGCGTCGGCGGGTAAGTGCCCGACTTCATCGGCCCATTCGATATGCGTGCCGCCGCAACCGTCGGAGCGCTTGACGAGCCATCCGTGGCGATCGTCGGGAGGCGCGTAGCGCACTTCCGGATGCGCGATGTGCGCCTCGTCGAGCAAGGCGAAAAAGCGCCGCGGATCGCGCACCGCGGCCGCCTGCGCCCCGTTGCCGATGAAGCGCGGCACGTGCGGCGCGCGCGCGAGTTCGCCCGCGAGCGATTCGAGGCCGCTCGTCACGATGAGGCCGAGCATGCGCGGCAGGCGCGCCGCGCGTTCGAGCGCATCGTAGAGACGCGCGCGATCGATCGACAGACCATTGCCGCCGATATCGAACCACATGCCCGCGTGCTCGCGCGTGTCGCGGTCGCCGAAAATATCGAGCGCGACGACGTTCAGCCCCGCGCGCGCCGCCGATTGCGCGACGAGCCGCGCAGACAGTCCCGCGACGGCGACACGCGGCGCGCGGGCGGCATCGGCGGGTGTCATGAGCTTTGTCCGGCGACGATCGCGCGGGCTTCGTCGAATGCTTCCGGAAAGCCGAGATAAACGGGCTTGCCGCCGGTGCGCATGCGCAAGAAGAGCCGATGCTCGGCCTGATATTTCACATTGCCGATCGCGAGCGCGCCGATGCCGACGGCGTCCTGACGCGCCGCGCCCGCGAGCGGCTTGCCGTCGTCCATCACGTTGACGCCGGCGATGCCCTCGGGCGGCACGGCGTTGACATCGGCGGCGATCAGGAGGTTCTTGGCGTGCGCGAGATCGGCGGACTTCATCACCTGCACGCCTGCCACGGCGGTGGCGAACACCACTTCCGCCCGCGCGAGCTCGCGATGCAGTTGCTCGGGCGAGCCGGTCGCGACGCCCGAGGTCGCGATATCGAAGCGGCGATTGATCTCGTCGCTCACCTGCGTCGCGCGCGACTGGCTCGAATGGCTCGCCACGGCGACGTCCGCGCCGAGCGATGCGGCCATCGCCGCCGCCACGCGCCCGACTGCGCCCGTGCCGCCGAGTATCAGCACGCGCTTGCCGCCGAGATCGACCGAATGCGCGGCGCGCAGATGCTTTTCCGCGAGCGCGACGAGCGCGGCGGCCGTGGTGTACGCGCCGCTCGGATCGGTAAAGACGGAGACTTCGAAGGGTGGGACCATTGCGTTGCGGGCTTTTTCGAGCATGTCGGCGGCGAGCATCACGTCCCGTCCGCCGATGAAGATGCCGGTGCGCGACACGCCCTTCGGCCCGCGCGAGAAGATCGCGTCCTGCGTGAGCTGCACGACGCTGTCCTCATCGACATTGCAGTAGGGCACGAGGATCTGATAGCCCGCGTCGGCGGCCATGTTCACGTCGAACGGGCTCATTTGCGGCGTGCTGGTGAACATGTGCAGGACGTAGGGTCTTTCGGTGGCTTCGGGCATGGCGATGGACTCGTTGGGCGTGTGGGTGTCGATTGAATCTGTCGATGCGCGCCGCGTGCTCAGGCAGCGTTCGCGCCGTGATGACGATGATCGGCCGCGCGCCACGTCGCGCCGCGATTGCGTCCCGCGGCGATGGTGAACGTGAGCGGCACGCCCGGCGAGACGCGTTGTGCGGCCGCGAGCGCGCGTTCGGCGTCCTGTGCGCTCGCGACGAACGCGAAGCCGACCGGACCCCACGACGTCTGGCCGATGCCCGCCTTCGTCTCGGCGGCGACGGCTTCGAGCGCGCGCGCGACGGCGGGGCTGGCGAACACGCCGCCCTGCACGGGCGCGAAGTATTCGCCGATGGTCTGCTGCAGGTCGGAGATGGCGTCAGCGTAGGTGTCGAAGTCGCTTTCCGCGACGGCGGGCAGGATGCGCATCAGCACGAGATGGGCGAGATGCGCGGCGAGCGGCGCGGGGAAGGGCGCGAGCGATGCGAGGCCGCGCTTTTCTTCGTCGCCGTGGAGGCCTTCGCGCGAGGTGTCGTCGATGAGCAGCACGCGCCATGCTTCCGGGAAGGGCTGGCGTGCGATGAGCGGCGGCAGTGCGGTCGAGGACACGTTGCGCGTGTCGCGTCCGCCGTCGACGATCAGGCCGCCGTGATCGAAGCCATGAATGCCGATGCCGGAACGCGCGCCGCGCGCTAGGATTCTGGCGATGTCGGCGGTGCTGGCTGCGTGGCCGCGCACGCGGGCGAATGCGGTGCCGAGCGCCAGCGCCAGTTGCGTGCCGGAGCCGAGGCCCGTGTGGGCGCGCGGTGTTTCGTGTATTTCGATGTCGATTGCCGGGCCCTGGCCTAACGCCGCTTCGAGTTGCCCGAGATGCTGTTCGATGCGTTCGCGCTGGGCATCGCTGACCGCGCCTTCGATGATCGCGGTGCGTCGCGATGCGGGCGCATGACGCGCGGTGATCCGCGTGCCGTGTGCGTCGATGGCGAGTCCCACGCTGCCGAATGCGCGGCCCAGGGAGCCGTTCGGATCGATGAAGCCGAGATGCAGGCGCGATGGCGATTCGACTGTGATCGCCGTGGGCGAGAGGCTTCCGGGGGAGGTCGGCATCGGATGGGGTTCCTTTGGGACGGAATTTTTTGAGGCCTATGGGATAGGCAAATCCTGTACCAAGTTGGTTTTTTGTCGGCGGATCCCGTATTCGTGTCGGTTTATTAGCACTGCCCCTGTGCGGGGCGGCAGTCACTTTCTTTGCTGCTGCAAAGAAAGTAACCAAAGAAACAGCTCTCCCCAGCCTAAGCACTTCACACCGGCCGCGGCACAGGCGATTGGCCTAATGGCCCGGCAGTAGCGAGTGCCCCCAAAGGTCTCACGGGGCTTGGACCGCGCACGGTCTGAGACATCGCACCACACAAGAAACTGGTTCAGCACCAAATAGCTCCAGCCCGCTTTGCGGCCGATGGGTCAATCGGGTTTGCGCGCGCTCCTTCTTCGAAGGTGTCCCTCGCATACCCGACGGCAGCGCGTAGCGCTGTGCCGAAGCTCTTTCGTGCTGAACCAGTCAGTGAAGCAGTGCGCCGCGTCAGACCGTGCGCGAGCCAAGCCCGATTGGGCCTTTGGGGGCGACACTTAGGCGAGTGCCACTGCGGGCTGGCAAGCATGGCCAACGTGCGTGTGACCGCGGGCGATGAGAAGCTGCTTTCTTTGGTTACTTTCTTTGCAGCAGCAAAGAAAGTAACCCCCGCCCCGGGGAGGGGCAGTGCTAATAGACCGACACGAATACGGGATCCAGCGAAATCAACCCCCGTCATACTTGATATACCGAAACCGCTGATCATCGGAAGGCGTGCCCTCAAGAGGCCCATCTTCCTTCCCAGGTTGCCACTGAATAACTTCTTCGATCTTCGAAGCCAGAGCAAAGTCCTTATCGGTAATCCCCTTAGCGGAATGGGTCTTGAGTTTGACGATGACGAACGCATAAGAAACGGTCAGATCCGGATGATGCCAGGCCGCTTCGGCAAGATGCCCGACGGTATTGACGACCATGAGCGTCCCTTTCCAGCTTTCCGTTTTGAACTTGCGTCTGAGCCAGCCATCCTCGACATACCAATGCTTGAGCGCACCGGTCAGACGCTGCTGGATCTCCTCATCGGAATAGACCTTCTCGGCTTGAGCCATGGCGAAGCCTCCAAAAAAAAGAAATCGACCAGCCAAGTATGCGCCAAAGAAAACATGCTGCAACGCGTCATGTCACACGGTCCATTCCTGTGTTCCATGCCGCTCATTTTTTCGCGTATTTGACACAGTATGTGTCGCCACCCGACAGGAACCCGCCCACTTGCGACACGATCGCCCGTCAAATTCCCGATTTGAAGCAGCGCGAGTTAAACCGGCATGGAATATGCAATTGGCCTCTCTACGCAAGAGTCCGGCTATGTACTGGACGAGGCGCAACTCGTTACCCGCATTTGAAGGCGCGCACGATGCACCCGGTAGCGTGGTCATCCCTGGGTCGGAGGCATCACCATTCTGGAGGAGACATGAACTTACGCACCCTGGTTCTTGGACTGGCGGTGGTCGCGACGGCTGGCCTGAATTCATATGTGGCCCAGGCCGACTCGCAACTCGATAGCCTGATCAAGAATCCCTCGAACTGGGCGGCGCAAGCGGGCGATTACTCTAATCACCGCTATAGCACGCTCAAGCAAATCAACGAAAACAACGTCGGCAAGCTACAGGTTGCCTGGACCATGTCGACTGGTGTGCTGCGCGGCCATGAAGGCTCGCCGCTCGTCATCGGCGACACGATGTATATCCATTCGCCGTTTCCCAACAAGGTTATCGCCATCAACCTGAAGGATCAGACCTTCATCTGGCAATACCAGCCGAAGCAGGACAATCAGGTCATCTCGGTGATGTGCTGCGATACGGTCAACCGTGGCCTTGCTTATGGCGACGGCAAGATCTTCCTCCAGCAAGCCGATACGAAGCTCGTCGCGCTCGACGCCAAAACCGGCGACGTCGTCTGGACCGCGCAGAACGGCGATCCGAAGAAAGGCGAAACCAACACCAACGCGCCGCACGTTTTCGGCGACAAGGTGCTGACCGGCATCTCGGGCGGTGAGTTCGGCGTTCGCGGACGCCTCGTCGCATACAACATCAAGGACGGCAAGGAAGTCTGGAAGGCGTATAGCGTCGGCCCCGACAACGAGATGATGATCGATCCGCAATCGACCATGACGTGGACCGACGGCAAGATGACGCCGGTCGGCGCGGACTCGTCGCTCAAGAGCTGGCAGGGCGATCAGTGGAAGTACGGCGGCGGCACCACGTGGGGCTGGTACGCATGGGATCCGAAACTCAACCTTGTGTACTACGGCTCGGGCAATCCGGGCACGTGGAACCCGACGCAACGTCCGGGCGACAACAAATGGTCGATGACGATCTTCGCGCGCGATCTCAACACGGGCAAGGCGAAGTGGGTCTATCAGATGACGCCTCACGACGAGTGGGACTATGACGGCGTCAACGAGATGATCCTCTCCGATCTGAACATCGGCGGCAAGAAGGTGCCCGCGATCGTTCACTTCGACCGCAACGGCTTCGGCTACACGCTGAATCGCGAATCGGGCGAACTGCTCGTCGCGCAGAAGTACGACCCGGCGGTGAACTGGGCCGACAGCGTCGATCTGAAGAGCGGCCTGCCGATCCGCAATGCGAGCTATTCGACGCAGAAGGCCGGTCCGGATCACAACGTGAAGGGCATCTGTCCGGCGGCGCTCGGCTCGAAGGACCAGCAGCCTGCCGCGTTCGACCCGGGTACGTCGCTCTTCCTCGTGCCGACCAACCACGTCTGCATGGATTACGAGCCGTTCCAGGTTGACTATGTGTCCGGTCAGCCGTTCGTCGGCGCCACGCTGTCCATGTTCCCGGGCCCGAACGAGAAAGGCGCGATGGGTAACTTCATCGCGTGGGATGCGGCCAAGGGCAAGATCGTGTGGTCCAAGCCGGAGAAGTTCTCGGTATGGTCCGGCGCGCTCGCAACGGCCGGCGGCATCGTGTTCTACGGCACGCTCGAAGGCTATATCAAGGCAGTGCGCATCAAGGACGGCAAGGAGCTGTGGAAGTTCAAGACGCCGTCCGGGATCATCGGCAACGTGTTCACTTATCAGTATCAGGGCAAGCAGTATGTCGGCGTGTATTCGGGTATCGGCGGCTGGGCCGGCATCGGCATGGCTGCGGGTCTCGAGAAGTCGACGGAAGGCCTGGGCGCGGTCGGCGGCTACAAGGAGCTCGCGAAGTACACGGCTCTTGGCGGCACGTTGTTCATCTTCGCGGTTCCTGGCGGCTGATCTTCCCGGTTGATGTACGTCAGTCTGTGGCAATGCGCGGCGGCTGCAATGGCCGCCGCGCCGAAATACCCCTTATACAAGACATGTTCAAGGAGTCAGACGTATGAAAGGCCGATCACTCTTGCTGCTGACGATGACGCTTGCTGCGTCGTCGGCTTCGTTTGCCCAGACGCCTCCGGGCCCGGGACAGATGAAGCCGGTCGCGTATAAGGTCGTCGATGGCAACAAGGTCGACAGCGAAACGCTGCAAGGATGGAAGACCTGGCGCGCGCTGGCGTGCGAACGTTGTCACGGGGCGAAGCAGGAAGGAATGGTCGGCCCGTCGCTGATCGATGCTTTCAAGACGCTCGACAAGAACGAATTCCATCGCACGGTATTCGGCGGGCGCGTGGACAAGGGCATGCCCGATTTCAGTTCCAGTCAGATGATGCAGAAGAACTGGGAGAATCTCTTCGCGTATCTGAAGGGACGCTCCGATGGCAAGATCAACCCGGGCGATCTGCAGGCAATCGATGCAAAATAAGGACGTTGCATCACCGATGATTGCTTTATTTCCCGGAGGTGTCGATGTCTGATCGCAATGCAAGCCGCGCCGCTTCGTTCCGATTCGCAGCCGTGCTATGCGCGGCGCTCGCGACGTTCCCGGCGCAACAGGCGTTCGCGCAAGGCGCGGGCGGACCGCCCCCAGACTTGCCGAACAACGATGGCGCGGACGGCGTGCTGCGCGTGTGCGCCGATCCCAACAACATGCCGCTCTCGAACAAGAAGGGCGAGGGCTTCGAGAACAAGATCGCGAGCCAGATGGCGAGCGATTTCGGCTACAAGCTCGAGTACACGTACTGGCCGCAGCGCATGGGTTTCGTGCGCAACACGTTGCGCGAGAAAGTGCCGCAGACGGAGCGCTTCAAATGCGATCTGATCATCGGCGTGCCGAAGGGTTATGAGCTCACCGCGACCACGCGTCCCTATCTGCATTCCACTTACGCGATGGTGTTCCCGAACAAGCCCGAATACGCGAGCATCAAGACGCCTTCGGACCTCATGAATCTGCCGCCCGAGCAGTTGAAGAAGATGAAGCTCGGCATCTTCGTGAAGAGTCCCGCGACGGACTGGCTGCTCAGTCATGACCTGATCGGTCAGGCGGTGTCGTATCAGGGGCAAAGCGGCGATCCCGAAGCCTTTCCGGGCGAGATGATCGAACATGATCTGGCGCAGGGCAATGTAGATGCGGCTTTCGTGTGGGGGCCGATCGCGGGTTATTTCGCGAATCGCTCCGATAACAAAGTGCGTCTCGTCCCGTTCCCGCCGGGCACGCCGATCCGTTTCGACTACGAGATTTCGATGGGCGTGCGATACGGCGAGAAGGCGTGGCGTGACAAGGTCGATAACTGGATTGCATCGAATCAGCCGAAGATCGATCAGATTCTGTCGAGCTATCAGGTTCCCTTGCTGCCGTTGCAGCCGGAAAACCCGCAATGAAGCGAACATACGGGGGTTCGCTTCGTGCATGGGCCGTGGCGTGCGCTGCACTGACGATGACGGTCGGTGCAGTGGCGGCGGACGCGCCGGCTTCTGGTGCGTCCGCGCCGGGCGTCGACATCAAGCCGGCCGAGCAACTGCTCTTCATGCAGCCTCATTTGAATGGCGTCGAGCCGCAGACCGAGCTTGATTATGCGGTGGATTATTCGGGGCCGCCGTCGAAGGTGAAGGATACGCTGCGCGTGCTTGTCGTGAGTCCGGGTAACAGCAAGAACGATGCGCACGTGACGGATCGCACCGGCGACGTCAATGTGCCGGGCGGGCTGCCGTGCAATCCGGCGATCATCTATTTTCTCGAGCACGACGTCGCGGAGATGGAGCAACTGACGGGCGGTCAGCGGCGCTACTTCCAGCAGCGCGTGCGGATGGCGCTGGCGGCGGGTCCGGCGATCACGCCGGTGTCGAGCGAATCGCTCGGGCTCGGCAAGCATGAGAAGGCACGGCAGGTTGTTATACAGCCGTATTTGAACGATCCGAATGCGGAGCGGTTCGCCAAGTACACGGGGAAGCGGTATACGTTCGTCATGGCCGATGACGTGCCCGGGCAGTTGCTTCTGATTCGCACCG
Source organism: Caballeronia jiangsuensis (assembly GCF_046030135.1). Taxonomy (NCBI): domain Bacteria; kingdom Pseudomonadati; phylum Pseudomonadota; class Betaproteobacteria; order Burkholderiales; family Burkholderiaceae; genus Caballeronia; species Caballeronia jiangsuensis. Next base: position 116,408 of record NZ_JAQQDB010000020.1, on the reverse strand, counting down.
AAGTGCCCGGGGAAGGGAATGACTTTGCGCATCCTTTGCAGAAGGAGACGATCGCGTATCAGGGGACGCTCAAGAATATGAGTCAGCCAGGGAGCGCACCGGTGAAGCCCTCGAATGTGCCTCGGGCTAGTCGGTGATTTTTGTTTTTTTTGTTGTTGCCGGATCCCGTTTTCGCGGTGGTCTATTAGCACTGCCCCTGTGCGGGGCGGCAGTCACTTTCTTTGCTGCTGCAAAGAAAGTAACCAAAGAAAGCAGCTCGTTTAAGCCCGCGGTCACACGCAGTTTGGCCATGCTTGCCAGCCCACGGTGACACTCGCCTAAGTGTCGCCCTCGAAGGACTTACCGGGCTTGGCTCGCGCACGGTCTGACAAGCTAGTTGTTTTAGGGCGCTGGTTCAGCACCAAAGAGTTTCGGCACAGCGCTACGCGCTGCCGTCGGGTATGCGAGGGAAACCGTCGAGAAGAAGCGTACGCAGACCCGATTGATTGACCCATCGGCCGCGAAGCGGGCCGGAGCTATTTGGTGCTGAACCAGCGCGCTAAAACATTTGGTGCGGCAGACCGTGCGCGGTCCAAGCCCGGTGAGTTTTGTGGGGGCACTCGCTACAGCCGGGCCATTAGGCCAATCGCCTGTGCCGCGGCCGGTGTGAAGTGCTTAGGCTGGGGATAGCTGTTTCTTTGGTTACTTTCTTTGCAGCAGCAAAGAAAGTGACCCCCGCCCCGGGGAGGGGCAACGCCAATATACCGACACGACCACAGGCCACCCATAGAAGCCCAAGCAAACCCACCTCCCCAAAACCCCTTGTGAACTTCATCCGTTCCCTAACCCTGCGCCAGCTGCAAATCTTCGTGATAGCCAGCCGCTGTCCGAGCTTCGCGCGCGCGGCCGAGGAACTGCACCTGACGCAACCCGCTGTATCGATGCAAATCCGTCAACTGGAAGAAGCCATCGGACTGCCCTTGTTCGAACGCGTCGCCCGTCGTCTCGCACTGACGGAGGCCGGCGAAAAGCTATCGCATCACGCAACCCGCATACTGGGCGAAATAAAAGACGCCGAAGACGCGATGATGTCGCTCACGCAAGCCGACAGCGGCTCGATCGCGGTGAGCATCGTCAGCTCGGCGACCTACTTCGCGCCCAAGCTTCTCGCGCTCTACAGACAGCAGTATCCAAAGGTCGACGTGCATTTCTCCGTCGGTAACCGCGAGACGCTTCTGCGTTTGCTGCAGGACAACGCAACCGACCTCGCCATCATGGGCCGGCCGCCGCCCGAACTCGGCACGACGGCCGAGCCGCTTGCCTATCATCCGCATGTGATCGTCGCGCCGCTGTCGCATCCATTGCGTCACGCAAAGGCATTTGATCTCCAGGAACTCGCGAACGATACATTCCTCCTGCGCGAACCGGGCTCGGGCACACGCGCGGTCGTGGAGCATGTTTTCAAGCAGAACCTTTTCGTGCCCGCGCGCAGCGTCACGCTCGGCAGTAACGAGACCATCAAGCAGGCAGTAATGGCGGGAATGGGCGTGAGCCTCATCTCGCTGCACACGTTGTCGCTGGAATTGCGCACCGGTGAAATCGCCGTGCTCGACGTCAACGGCACGCCCGTCGAACGGACCTGGCAACTCGTGCATTCACGCTCCAAACAACTGTCGCCCACATGTCTCGCGTTTCGCCGTTTTCTCCTCGAACACGCCGAACCGTTTCTGGAGCGCGAATACGCGCAGTTCGGTCTTCGCCGACCCAGACGCCTCGCCGAAGCGGGCGGCGTCCGATGAGCGTCGCGCAAGTCTCACGGCATGTCGTGTTCGTCATACTAATTGCATGCGCGACGATTGCGCGCGGTGAGACCGCGCTATCGGTCAGGCAAATCGCGCCGGGCAATTACGCGCATCGCGGTCACGACGACGTCGCGACTCCCGAAAACGGCGGCGATATCGCGAACGTGGGCTTTATCGTCGGCACGCGCTGCGTCGCGGTAATCGATACGGGCGGCACGCTCGCCGAAGGCCGCGCGTTGCGCGCCGCAATACGCGCCGTCACACCGCTGCCGGTTTGTTATGTCATCAACACGCACATGCATCCGGATCACATCTTCGGCAATGCGGCATTCAAGGGCGATCACCCGCAATTCGTCGGCAGCGCAACGCTCGCGCAAGCCGAAGCCTCACGCGCGGACAACTACATGCGCGCGCTGAACCGCGAACTGGGCAGCGCGGCGGCAGGCAGCGAGATCGTCCCGCCGACAAAGACAATCGACGGCATCGGCACGCTCGACATCGGCGGACGCACGCTCACGCTGCGCACATGGAAAACGGCGCATACCAACAACGATTTGACGGTATACGATGAGAAGAGCGGCACGTTGTGGACGGGCGATCTTTTGTTCGTGCGCTGCATTCCCGTCGTCGATGGGAGCGTGACCGGCTGGCTCGACGATATCGCGCGCATTCGCCAGATGAATCCGCGTCATGTCGTGCCGGGGCACGGTCCGCTCGATCCGCCATGGCGGCAATCGCTCGACGCCGAGGAACGCTATCTCGCCGACCTGGCGCGCGATGTGCGTGCGGCCATCAGGAAGGGCGAGACGATCCAGCAGGCCGTCGATAGCATCGGCGTCGACGAGAAGGATGACTGGCGCCTCGTCGACATGTATCACCGTCGCAATGTGACGGCCGCTTATGCGGAGCTCGAGTGGGAGCAGTAGTGCAGCATTGGAGGGACATCATGAACACAGCATGGTCCGGCGCTCGCGCGATGTCGATAGCGAGCCTCGCCGCAGCGCTCTTCGCGCCATATGCCGCGCAAGCGGCGCAGCCCGACGACGATCCCGACAAGGTGGCGCGCTGGCTCGACTTCAAGGAAGGCACGTTCAAAGGCCGGGCGATCGATCCGCACGGCGATGCCGTCATCAAGCTCGATGCGCCCGCGCGCGCGGCGGACGCGTCCGTCGTGCCAATCGCGGTGAACGCGCAATTCCCGCAGACGCCCACGCATTACATCCGCAAGCTCTATCTTTTCATCGACGAGAACCCCGAGCCTTATGCGGGTTCGTTCGAGTTCACGCCGGAATCCGGACTCGCGACGATCGAGACGCGCGTGCGCGTGGAAGACTACACGTTCATGCGCGTGATCGCGGAGACGAACGACGGCAAGCTCTATAGCGCGATTCGCTTCGTGAAGGCATCGGGCGGCTGTTCCGCGCCCGCCGACAAGGACGAGGACGCCGCCGAGCGCGCTGCCGGACAGGTCAAGATTCAGGCTGACGGGCAGGCCGTTGCGGGCAAGCCCGAGCTTGCGCAAGTGATGGTGCGCCATCCGAATCGCACCGGCATGGCGATGAATCAGGTCACGCGCAACTACGCGTCGGCATACTTCATTCGCAAGGTCTCGGTCACGTATGCGGATAAACCGGTGATGATCGCGAACGTCAATTTCTCAATCAGCGAGAACCCGAATTTCCGTTTCTATTTCGTGCCATCCGGGACCGGCGAATTAAAGGCGCATATCGAGGATACGAAGAACAAGCAGTGGGAAGGCGCCGTGGCAGTAAGCGCGCAACCGGGCGGCGCGCAAACATCGGCGATGAAATGACGGCGTGCCGATTGCGGGCGCTCGTCTGCATGCTGCTCCTTGCATTGAGCACGCTCGCGCACGCGGCGATGAGCGGCATGCCCGCGCCCGTCGCGATCGCGCCGGGCGTGTACGCGTTCCTCGGCGACAACGATGCGGTCGCGCCCGCGAATCACGGCATCGTGTCGAACAATGGCTTCATCGTCGGGCAGGATGGCGTCACGGTGATCGACACGGGGTCATCGTATCGCTATGGCCGCGCGATGATCGAAGCGATCCGCAAGGTCACGCCGTTACCGGTGAAGCTCGTCATCATCACGCATCAGGCGCCCGAATTCGTGTTCGGCGCGGCCGCGTTCCGTGACGACGACGTGCCGATCCTCGCACACGCGCGCGCCGCGCAACTGATTCGCGAGCGCTGCTCGATCTGCCTCGCGAATCTGCGCAAGACGCTCGGCGAAGATGAAATGGCCGGCTCGCGCGTGACGGTGCCCGATAAAACCGTGAACGGCACGACGGAAATCGAGAGCGGCGGGCGCAAGCTGCAACTGCTGCACTTCGGGCCCGCGAGCACGCCCGGCGATCTCGCCGTGCTCGATACGCAAACCGGCGTGCTCTTTGCGGGCGGGCTCGTCTCGAACGGACGCATCCCCGAATTGCGCAACGAGCAGATTCCCGGCTGGCTCGCCGCGCTGGAGAACCTGCATGCGCTCGACCTGACGACGGTCGTTCCGGGCTTCGGCGCGCCATTGCGCGGCGACGACATCATGCGCACGGGCGATTATCTTCGCGAGCTGGATGTGTCCGTAAAGCGTGCCTACAAGAGCGGCATCGGCCTCACCGAGGCGATGCATACCGTGCAGGTTCCCGCGTTCAAAGACTACAAGCTCTATGCGATCGCGCAGCCGCAGAACGTGCAGCGCATCTATCTTCAGCTCGAAAAGCAGTGACGCGTTGACGCAAGCCTTCTTCTAACGCCGTACAACCACCAGGAGACATCACGATGGCCCAGCTCGTAGCGCTATACAAGCACCCGTCCGACCCGAAAGCATTCGACGAATACTATGCTTCGACCCATGCGCCGCTCGCGAAGACGCTGCCGGGCTTGCGGCGCTACGAGATCAGCACGGGGCCGGTCGTGGCGGCGTCGGGCGATTCGCCCTATCACCTCGTCGCGCTATTGCAGTTCGATTCGCTCGAAGCCATTCAGACCGCGCTTGGCTCGCCCGAAGGCCAAAAGACCGCCGGCGATCTCGCGAACTTTGCGCAGGCCGGCGTCGAGCTATTGATGTTCGATTCGAAAGAAGCCTGACACTGCTTACGCCTTCGGGGACGCGCGCGCGTCTCCGAAGCGCCTCGTCTTTCCTCAGTCTATTTCCCCGAATTCCAAGACCCGCATCGTTGAATGGGGATGCTGCACGGTTTTGTATCCATCGATACAATACGTTTTGTATCGACCGATATAGAACGTCGGTCCCTTCAATTCGATGGAGCAGGGCTATGGCGCGACCGCGCAATTTCGACGAGGACAGCGTGCTCGATGCCGTTGCCGAAGCGTTCTGGACGCACGGCTACGAAGGCACGTCCACGCGCGACCTCGTGCAGTACACCGGCCTTACGCAGCCGAGTCTCTATAACGCTTTCGGCGACAAGCGCGCGCTCTTTCTGCGTGCGCTCGATCACTATCTCGAACACACCTTGCGCGAGCGCATTCAGCGGCTCGAATCGTCGATGACGCCTGACCGCGCGATCACCGCGTTCTTTCGCGAGATCGTCGAGCGTTCCGTGTCGGACGAACATCGGCGGGGCTGCATGCTGGTCAACGCGGCGCTCGGTGCATCGCCGGAGGACGAGGAGTTTCGCGAACTCATCACCGAGGAGATCGCGCTGATGCGAGCGTTTTTCGAGCGCTGCATGAAGGCCGGCCTGAAGAGCGGCGTGATCGAGCGCGTGATGTCCGCCGACGCTGCCGCCACCAGCCTCCTCGCCGTGCTGCTCGGCGTGCGTGTGCTGGCGCGCGTCGATCCGAAGCCTGCGTTGCTGAGCAATGCCGTCGGGCCGACGCTCGCGATGCTCAAGCTGCCGCCGCTCGGTCTCTCCACCGGCAAGCGCTAAAACCTCGCATCTTTCACGTCACTTAGTCCGGCCGCGTGCAAACGCGACGCGCCGCAGGAGTCGTCACCATGTCGGATCAAACGATATCGGCCATTCGCGCCGATCAGCACACTTCACTCGATGCCCGCGCGCTATTCGCGATGCTCGCGGGCTTTTGCGCGAGTCTCGTCGCGATCGGCCTTGCACGCTTCGCTTATACGCCGCTGATTCCGCCGCTCATCGAGGCGCACTGGTTCACGTCGTCGCAGGCGGTAACGCTCGGCGCCGCGAATTTCGCGGGATATCTGGCGGGCGCGCTTATCGGCCGCGCGATTGCCAAAGCGCTTAGCAATCGTCACGCGCTGCGCCTTTTGATGGCGATCGCAACGGCCGCGTTCTTCGCATGCGCGTTTCCGTTGTCGATCGCATGGTTCTTCGCGTGGCGCTTTCTGTCGGGCCTGTCGGGCGGCGCGATCATGGTGCTCGTCGCGACCACGATCCTGCCGCATATTCCGGTCGCGCGTCGCGGCTTCGCGAGCGGCATGATCTTCATCGGGCTGGGCTTCGGCATCGCGGCATCGGGCACGCTGATTCCGAAGCTCCTGCATCACGGGCTGCACGACACGTGGATGGGTCTGGGCATTTTCTCGCTCGTGCTCACCGCGATTGCCTGGTTCGGCTGGCCCGCATCCAATCCTCCCGCTGTGGCTGCGCAAGCCGCGACGACACAAACGGATGCGCACGGCGGCACGCGTCTGCGGCTCCTGTACGCGCAATACGCTGCGAACGCGCTCGGCCTCGTGCCCGTGATGATTTTGCTCGTCGATTACATCGCGCGTGGTTATGGCCGTGGCGCCGATGTGGGCGCGAGCTATTGGGTGCTGTATGGCGTGGCCGCGATTTTCGGGCCGCTCATCTGCGGCAATGCGGGCGATCGTTTCAGCTTCGGCATGGCTTATCGTTTCGCGTTGGCGTTGCAGGCGTGCGCGGTGGCGTTGCTGGCTTTATCCGCGAACCCGTATGTGATCGGCGCCGCAACAGTCGCGCTCGGCATTTCGACGACGGGCATCGTGCCGCTCGCGCTCGGCCGCGTGCATGAACTCCTGCCGCACGATCATGCGGAGCAGCGCGCGGCGTGGAGCCGGGCGACATCGGCATTCGCGCTGTGCCAGGCGCTCGCGGGCTATGGCTATTCGTTCCTGTTCTCGCATACGCATAACAATTACGCGCTGATCTTCGCGTGCGGAGCGTTTGCGCTGGCGGTCGCGTTCGTTGCGGATCTCGTCGTGAATCGCAGGCGCGCCGAAGCCTAATCGATGCGGCCGGAGGACGAATCGCCGGATTCCTCCTCCGGATCCGCTACGCTCAGGTCTTCGCGCCGATGGTTGATCACGAGAAATACGCTCATCAAAACGAGAAACGCGACGACGAGCATCGCGGCATTGATGAGCACGCGCTCATAGCCGAGTTCGGCGACGTTGATGAACGGATAGGGATAGAAGTCGGAGAGACTTCCGCGCCAAAGCGTGATGCAAAGATAAGAGAGCGGATAGACGAGCCAGAGCGCACATCGTCGCAATGACAGATGAAAGCGCGGCACGAACAAGAACCAGTACAAGGCTGCGAGCGCCGGCACGAGCGTGTGCAGCGATTCGTTGACGAGCGCGCGATAACCCGATGGTGTCCAGAGATATCGCAGCAACGCGTTATAGGCGATGCCGACGAACACGATATATACGACGACCGCCGTCACGACAGTCGGTTTTCGAAACAATCGCGCGATGGGGAATTGCGCACGTGTCGCGACGCACGTGAAGCAAAGCGCGGTCAGCAGCACCGTGAGGTTCGTCAGATAGCTGCTCATGCGGGCGATGCCGTCGAACACGGTGAAGCCGCGATGGACCACGCGCGCGATGGTGATGTCCACTTGCGCGGCGAACGCGAGCCACGCGATCATCGCGATGGCTGCCGCGACCGCGAGCGATGCGGTGCTCGGTGTGTGAAGCGGCAAGTCGGGCTCTTGCCGGGGAGGTTGGGCGGGTGCTTTCGACATGACGCCCATTTTACGTGTCGGGCGATCATGAGCGGCAATGCAAAAGCTCGCGTCGGCGGCGTTCAATTCAGTAAATTCCTATATTTGGGGATGTTACTCGCGCGGTAATTTTCGGGCTGTCCAGGGGGGCGCTTGGATAGTGGGAAGAAGACGTTGAACTGGATTCCCTTCGGACTAAGCGTTATAAGCTCAGACACCGGTCACAACAAGCCCAGCCCGCGCGCTGGGTTCGTTATCAAGGAACGGCTGGCAGTGGTGTGATGATCTCTTGCCGTGCTGGACGAGCACGCACACGCAACAATCGACGGGAAGCCTGCTTGTTCAATCCGCCGCGCCGGCGAACCTGATCCAACGACGCAGTGTTCAAGCTCTAGCAACTGGATTTGCCGAAGCTCACTACTTTTGGCGTGCTCTCAGCGCGCTCTATGAAATATATGAACCAAGATTGCGCAGTGGTGCGTCGGCGTATTTCGCTCGTGGTGCCTTTTCATAACGAAGCCGCGGTAATTAGCCAGTTTTTCGTTTCTGTCACTTCTGTATTGCGCGGTCTGAAAGACGTGGATTACGAAATTGTTTGCGTCAATGATGGCAGTACCGACACCACCCTCGATATGTTGCTGATGGCTTGCAAGCACGATCGGCATGTACTCGTCGTGGATTTGTCGCGGAACTTTGGTAAGGAGGCAGCGTTGACCGCGGGCATCGATGCCGCGACCGGCGATGCGGTGATTCCCTTCGACGCGGATCTTCAAGACCCGCCCGAAGTCATCCCTAGACTTATCGAGCGATGGCGAGAAGGCTACGACGTGGTGCTTGCGAAGCGCGCCGAACGCAACACGGACACTTGGACCAAGCGCGGCACTGCAATGCTGTTCTATCGCGTTCACAACGCTATTTCCGAGACGCTGATTCCAAACGATGCAGGCGATTTCCGGTTGATGTCGAGGAACGTTGTAGAAGCCCTTAAACAGTTGCCGGAAAATCGGCGATTCATGAAGGGCCTTTTTGCCTGGGTGGGCTTTCGCACGACGCAGATCGAATACGTCCGCCTTTCCCGTGCAGCGGGAAAAACGAAATTCTCGGCCTGGAAACTGTGGAATTTTGCGCTCGAAGGACTCACGAGCTTTGGCACATTGCCGCTGCGTGTCTGGACATATATCGGCGGCGCTACCGCTTCTTTTGCAATTCTCTACGCGCTTTATCTAACTCTGCGCACGCTGCTTCGCGGCGTTGATGTTCCCGGTTATGCATCGATTATCACGGCGGTGTTGTTTCTCGGTGGTGCGCAACTCGTGGGAATTGGCGTGATCGGCGAATATGTCGGCCGCATTTACATGGAAGCGAAACGACGCCCTGTCTATATCGTGCGCAAGGTCTACGGGTCGGACGGCGCGTGACATTTCGCGCTCGCAATAGCCGAGCACCGCGTCTGAAGATTCAGCGCATATCCCAAAACCATATATCTCCGATGTCAGACACTACACTCGGCCGGCCCAATGCCGCCACCTCGGCAACATCCATTATTGATGATGGCCGCACTCGACACCTCATCTGGCTGCTGCCTGTCCACGCGATCGTCTGGATCATCTGCGCGTGGCTTTCTCGCGGCAATCTCGACACTCAGGGCGACATGGTCGAGAACTACGTGTGGGGTATCGAATGGCAGGCCGGCTACGCCAAGCACCCGCCGCTATTCGCGTGGATCACGGCGGCATGGTTTCGCGTCTTTCCACACACGGACATTGCCTATTTCGCGCTTTCAGCGATCAATGCGATGATTGGCCTCCTCGGCATCGTCGCGCTTTCGCGGCGCTTCGTACCGCGCAGGCTTGCCGTAATAGCGGGGCTCGCGATGGCCGTCTCGCCGCTCTACTCGAACCTCGCGATCAAGTTCAACGCAAACTCGGTGCTGCTCTCGGTGTGGCCGTGGACCGCTTACTTTTTCGTGCGCTTCATGCAGACGCGCAGTTGGCTGGCGGCGATTGCAGTCGGAGTGCTGGCGGCCGCCGCAGTGCTCGGCAAGTACTTTTCGATCGTGCTGCTGATCGCGCTGTTCGTTGCGATGCTTGCGCGGCCGGCCTGGCGCGCACGCTTTTTTGACTGGCGCGTGCTACTGGTCGCGGCGGCAGGTGCGGTCGTGCTGGCACCGCACATTCACTGGCTCGTAATCAATCACTTCCCGACCTTCAATTACGCTAACGAACGTACAGGTGGCTCATTTCTGGCCGCAGCGGCGCGTTTCTGTGTCTATACGCTTGCGCAGATTGGCTATCTCGCGCTGAGCTTTGTCGTGACGCTCGTGCTGGTGCGTGAGCGACGAGGTGAGGCTGCCCGGATGATGGCCGCGAGCGTCGCGAAGCCTACGCTCAACCCGGACCTCTGGTGGCTCGCCCTCGGCCCCCTCATTGTCGTAGGCATGATCGCCGTTCTGTCCAGAACACAAATGGCTTCGGTATGGGGCATGGCGCAATGGTTCGCCATCGTGCCCTTGTGGCTGGCCGTTCTGGACCGCGCCGGCTTCTCGTTCAGGCCTGAGCGGGCGTTTCGTACACTCGTCTGCTACTGGCTGATCGTGTTCGTAGCCGCGTCTGCAATCGGCTACATTGGTGCGCTCCGCAACACCGACGATGCCGCCGAACCACGTGCGGAACTCGCCGAAGCGGCGCACTTCATGTGGAAGCAGCGCTTCCAGCACGCGATTCCCGTGGTGGCGGGTTCGGGCCATGAAGCGCAATCGATCGCCTTCTACAGTGACGGCGACACCCGCTACTGGGACATGTCAAAGCCTGAAACGACGCCTTGGTTGAACATGGCGGACCTCAAGCGGCGCGGCGCGCTATTCGTCTGCAGTGAACTCGATGCGCCATGTATAGCGCAATCCAAAAAGATAACCGGCGCGATGCCGGTCAGTGTCGCCGTCAGCAAGCACGCGTGGAGACGCTCGCTGCCGGCGCGACATTACCTTCTGTTTGTCCTGACACCGCTTTACTGACCGCAACCCCGCCAATCATCCCAGCTTGACCGCCGCATCCCGCAACGCCGTGCGCAACCCTTCCTCGACTACCGGATGATAGAAAGGCATCCGCAGCATTTCATCGACCGTGAGCTTCATCTGCAAAGCCCACGCGAGCAAATGCGCGATATGCTCCGCATCCGGCCCGATCCATTCCGCGCCGACAAAACGGCGGCTCGCGCGATCGAGATACACATGCATTAGCCCGCGATTTCTGAGCATCACGCGGCTGCGCCCCTGATCTTCGAAACTCACTTCGCCCGTCACGAACGCGCCTTGCGTCAGGTCGGCGTGACGCGCTCCGACCATCGCGATGCCGGGGTCCGTGAACGCAATCGCAATCGGCGCGCGACGCTCGACCGGCGCGACATGCGGATAGCGCGCTGCGTTCGTACCCGCCGCGCGACCTTCGTCGGCAGCTTCGTGAAGCAAGGGCAGCACGCCGTTCGCATCGCCGGCGATGAATACCGGATGCGCGCCCGCCTGCAAGGTCAGCGGGTCATAGACAGGCGCGCCATCGTCATCGAGTGTGAGCGACGTGTTTTGCAAGGCAAGGCCGCCGATATTGGGCTTGCGTCCCGCGGCCACGAGCACGTAATCGAAGGTGTCTTCGATCAGTTCTCCCGCGCTGGACACATAACGCAAGCGCACTTCATCGCCTTCGCGCGCGGCCGCTTCGACCTGCGCACGCGGTTCGAAATGAAACGCCTCGCTGAACACGCGTTCGGCATATCCGCGCACATCCGGATCGCTCAAAGGCCCGACGCGCCCACGCGCACCCAGCAGCGATACGCGCACGCCCAGCCGTGCCAACGCCTGACCGAGTTCCAGCCCGATAACGCCCGCGCCGATCACCGCGACGCGCTTCGGCAGGTCATCCCATGCGAACACGTCGTCGTTGATGACGGCCCGATCGCCGAGCGCGCGATACATCGCCGGCATGACCGGGCTCGATCCCGTCGCGATCACGACGCTCTTCGCGTGCACCTTCGTGTGCTCGCCCACCAGCAACAGGTTGTCGTCGATGAAACGCGCGTAGCCGGTGAGCTTGTCCGCTTCGGGCATCGCATCCACACCCGCGACGACGAAGCTCACGAAACGATCGCGTTCACGCTTCACACGCGCCATCACCTCGCGCCCGTCGATGCGCACGGCGCCGTCGATATGCACACCGAATGCATCGGCGTGGTTCGCGTGGTGCGCGGCATCGGCGGCCGCGATGAGCAGCTTCGAAGGCATACAGCCGACGCGCGCACACGTCGTTCCGTGCGCGCCGCCTTCGATGAGAATTGCCGAAGCGCCCGCCGCCTTCGCCGCGCGATACGCGGAAAGCCCCGCGCTGCCTGCACCGATGATGGCGACATCCGTATGGATCGTGTTCATGATGTAGTCCCGAATGGTTGTTGCATTTGCGACCATCATGACGCGCTGCACGCGAAACGCGAATACTCGTTCGGATCGATTTCCTGCTCAATCGTCTCAAACGATTCGCGCCGAAGTCATGTATTCATCTAGACGTCTCATGCGCGTCACCGTGTCGTCATCTTCGCTTCCTAGAATCTCCCGAACGTTTCAGCGCGCCCTTTGAGCGCGCCAATCGAGGGAAGCTTATGGACGCAATTCGCATCGAGCGTCTCACCAAGACGTTCAGGAATGGCCGCAAGTCGCTCGACTCCGTCGATCTGCGCGTGGAGGAGGGCGAAATGGTCGCGCTCATCGGCGCTTCGGGATCCGGCAAGTCGACGCTGCTGCGGCATATCGCAGGCTTTACGGCATCCGACCCCGCGCCGTCGCACGTCACGCTGCTCGGCCGGCCGATCCAGCAGAACGGCAGGATCGTGCGCGAAGTGCGGTCGATTCGCCGCGACGTCGCCTTCGTGTTTCAGCAATTCAATCTCGTCGGACGCCTTTCGGTGCTGACCAATGTGCTGATCGGCGCGTTGTCGCGCGTGTCGTTGTGGCGGCGTCTCGCGGGCCGCTTTCCGCACGGCGAGCGTTCGCTTGCGATGGAATCGCTCAGCGCGATGGGCATCGGCGAGCACGCGTTCGAGCGCGCGAGCAATCTGTCCGGCGGCCAGCAGCAACGCGCGGCACTGGCCCGTGCGCTCGTGCAGCGCGCGCGCATCGTGCTCGCCGATGAACCGATCGCATCGCTCGATCCCGAATCGGCGCGCCGCGTCATGGAACTGATGCAGACGCTCAACCGCGAACACAACCTGACGGTCGTCGTATCGCTGCATCAGATCGATGTCGCGATGAAATATTGCCCGCGCACGATCGCCCTGCGCGATGGACGCGTCGTGTTCGACGGCGCGAGCGAGCGTCTCACGCCTGTCGTGCTGCGCGAGCTGTACGGCGCGTCGGCGGACGAACTGCTCGCGCAGCACAGCGCGCCGAGCTCCGACATGCGAGCTTCGCGAGCATTCGCATCGGCCGCGAGCATCTGAGTTTCGAACCCAACATCAACCCTGGATCGCATCATGAAAACAGCCCGTTTCTTCCTGGCCGGCGCCGCGTTCGCGTCCTGCTTTCTGACGCAGATCGTTCATGCCGAAACGATCAATTTCGGCATCATCTCGTCGGATTCGTCCGCCGCGCTCAAAGGGCGCTGGCAGCCCCTCATCGACGATCTGAACAAGCAGACCGGCCTCGACGTGAAGGCGTATTTCGCGACCGACTACGCGGGCATCATCGAGGCGATGCGCTTCAACAAGGTGCAGGTGGGCCACTTCGGCAATGCGTCGGCGATCGAAGCCGTCGATCGTTCGAATGGCGAAGTCTTCGCGAAAGTGAAGTACAAGAACGGCGAGGCGGGTTATTACTCGCTGCTCATCACGAACGTGAACAGCAAGTGGAAGTCGCTCGATCAGGTGCTGAAGAACTCGAAGGACATCAATCTCGGCTTCGGCGATCCGAACTCGACATCGGGGACGCTCGTGCCTTCGTACTATCTGTTCGCGAAGAACGGCATCAATCCGAAGAGCGCGTTCAAGAGCGTGCTGCCGTCGAGCCATGCGGCGAACATGCTGGCGGTCGCGAACGACAAGATCGATGTCGCGACCAATAGCACCGACATGCTCGACACCATCAGGACGCAACATCCGGCGCTGTATCCGAAGATCCGCGTGCTGTGGCAGTCGCCGCTGATTCCGTCGGACCCGCTCGTGTGGCGCCGCGATCTGCCGCAAGAAACGAAGGACAAGCTGAGCAACTTCTTCTACCACTACGCTGAAAAGGACCCGCGCGAGCAGGCGGTGATGGCGGCGATCTCGGGTTATTCGGGCTTCGCGGAATCGTCGGACGCGCAGCTCGTGCCTATTCGTCGGATGGCGCTCTTCCAGAAGAAGGAGCAGGTGCAGAACGATGCGCTTCTCGACGCCGCCGACAAGCAGGCGAAGATCGCGGCGCTCGATCAGAAGATCGCCGCGCTCGACAGCACGGCGGCGAAGTAAATGAAGCCGCTCGACGTAGCCACGTTCGAGGCCGGCATCGTCCGCCCGGTCCATGCGAGCGCGCCCAAGCGTAGCTGGACGTCGATGCTCGGGTGGATCGTCGTGATCGCCGTGCTCGGTCTGTCATGGACGAGCGCCGATATGCGTCCGCTCGATCTGCTCGGCGCATCGGGCAACATGAGCCAGTTCGCGCGCGACTTCTTTCCGCCCGACTTCAGCGAATGGCGCACGTATGTGCATGAAATGAGCGTGACGCTTGCGGTCGCGGTGTGGGGCACGGCGCTCGCGCTGGTTTGCGCGGTGCCGTGCGGCTTGCTCTCGGCGCAGAACATCGCGCCGGTGTGGATCTCGCAGCCGGTGCGACGTCTGATGGATGCGTGCCGCGCGATCAACGAGATGGTCTTCGCGATGTTGTTCATCGTCGCGGTCGGGCTCGGGCCGTTCGCCGGCGTGCTCGCGCTGTGGGTGCATACGACCGGCGTGCTTGCCAAGCTATTCGCCGAAGCGGTCGAAGCCGTCGATTCGAGGCCGGCGGAAGGCGTGCGCGCAACGGGCGCGAGCAGTCTCGATGAAATCGTCTACGGCGTGCTCCCGCAAGTATTGCCGTTGTGGATCTCGTTCGCGCTATATCGCTTCGAGTCGAACGTGCGTTCGGCGATGGTCGTCGGCATGGTCGGCGCGGGCGGGATCGGCGTGGTGCTGTATGAAGCGATCCGCTCGTTCAACTATGCGCAGACGGCGGCGGTGATATTGATTGTCATCGCGATCGTTTCGCTGATCGATCTCATCTCCGGCTGGGTGCGCGAGCGCGTGATCTGAACCGCTCATGAGCTTTCGATGCAAGCGCCGTGATCAGGCGCTCGCGTCGTTCCGGCGCCTGCAACGAACGCCGAGATGCGCCGCGAGGAGATTGAGCAAGCCTCAATCGGGTCTCGCGCGCTTCTTCTTCGACGGTTTCCCTTGCAAACCCGACGGCAGCGCGGAGCGCTGTGCCGAAGCTATTTGGCGCTGAACGCGTCTCTCGAGATACTGCTTGCGCCAATCGAACACTTGATTCACGTTTGCTTCGCGACTGCGCGCGATCTCCGTAACCGAACGGCCACCGGGCAGCGTCTCCTCAACGATCTGACGCTTCTCGTCCGGTGTACTCCGCCGATACTTGCGGGTGTTCGACTTCCATGAATTCGGTCCTGTGTCCATGATCCTTTGTGGAAATGGTCACATTTGTGCCTTGGGAAAGCATGGCGTCACCTTCATCAGACGTCTATACGGTCATGGTCGGACGGTAACGAAGCATCAGCGACGATAACTCTTCGCGCTCGGTGACTGTGCCAGTTGCACATGGACCAACGACAGAAGCGTGCCTCCGCCCGCCCGAGCGGCGCATCAGCAGGCCGTATGTCTTGCCAAGGCGATCAGTGCTCGAGCCCGCGGACGGTCGATCGATGATTTTCAGTACACGGACTACGGCTCATTGATCTCGTTAGGGTGTTCGAAGGCGGTAGGGGCGGATTCAACCGGTCGATGCAATACCTCTGTTCCAGTAAGGATCAGAGGAAAAAGGCGAATGAAACGACAGAGAAAGCCGTGGTTGAACAGCAAGGACAGTCTACAGATTTGACGGCGATGGAGCGAAGGTGAGTCGCTAAGCGAGATCGCGCGCGGACTGCAGCGCGACGTCAGCTCGATTCATCGGGTGGTCAGTCAACATGGCGGGATTGTTCCGCGAGCGCGCAGTCGCAGTACTCGCGTGCTGGCGCTGCGCGAGCGTGAAGAGATCTCTCGCGGTCCGAGCGCGGGGGAGTCGATACGGCAGATTGCGCAGCGCTTGCAAAGGGCTGCCTCGACGATCAGTCGCGAAGTGCAGCGCAATGGCGGGGTGCTCAAGTATCGGGCACACGAGGCCGATGCAACCGCTTGGAAGCGTGCGCTGCGGCCCAAGCAATGCGCGTTGGCGGGAAATGCTCGTTTGCGGCGATGGGTCGCCAGCAAGCTGCGCTTAGAATGGTCGCCTGCGCAAATCGCCGGCTGGCTCAAGCGCGCCTTCCGAGCGAACGAGGACATGCATCTGTCGCACGAAACAATTTATCGAAGCTTGTTCATCCAAGCTCGCGGCGTGCTGACAAAAGAGTTGGTGGCTCATCTGCGTAGCCATCAGACGATGCGGCGTTCGAAAAACGCGTCATCGAGCGGGCAAGGCCGAGGCGGTATTGTCGGGGCAGTCTCGATCAGCGAGCGGCCCGCGCAGGCACAGGACCGCGCCGTGCCGGGGCATTGGGAGGGCGACCTGCTGGCGGGCTCGAACAATACCTACATTGCCACCCTGGTGGAGAGGCATTCGCGTTATACGATGCTGATAAAGGTAGCGGGCAAGGACACTGAGAGCGTGGTCTCGGCGCTGATCAAACAGGTGAACAAGCTGCCAGGGGAGTTGCGCCGATCGATCACCTGGGATCGCGGCACGGAGATGGCAAGTCACGGGGCGTTTTCGATCGCCACCGATGTCCAGGTGTATTTCTGCGATCCTCGCAGCCCTTGGCAAAGAGGGAGCAATGAGAACACGAACGGACTGCTGCGTCAGTACTTTCCCAAGGGAGTTCCGGTTGACGGCTACTCGCAAGCCGAATTGAAAAGGATTGCTAACCGTTTAAACGATGGGCCGCGCAAGACATTGCAATTTATGACCCCCGCTGAGAAGCTAGCGGAAACATTGGGTGTTGCGTTGACCGGTTGAATCCGCCCTATCACCTTTGTGCGAGCGAATTGAGCGCTAAGCAGCGTGGCGCAGGGCGTACCTTCTTGGCTAGAGCGAAGCGCTCGATTCAGGATGAAGTTAGAAGCCGTAGTTGGATCCTGATGCCCATCAAAGGCGTCAAGGAGAGCAAGCGGCACTGAGATTTGGACCGAACGATTTTGAGGTGCACGGCGAGACTACCGATACCCGGCCGAAAACAGGCGAAATACCTCACCAGGCAGTTGTTTGCAGCTTGGCTGGTGAATACGCGCAGAAGAGAGAGCGCCTAAGTTCGCACCGGTATGACCTCATGAGTCAGTTGCTCTGCGAAAAGGATGCATAGCAAACGAAGTCTAGTGCACGATGTGAAGTGCTTCCAGATAGATTCGGCCGTATGAACCCGCCTTGTGGAGTTTTGCGCCGGAGGCGCGATGGGACCCGTCCACCGCATAAAGCAGCTTCGCTCGACATCGTTAGCAGCGGATTTAACAGGCTGTTGAAATATCCATTGGCGACGGGCGCTGGTTCTTTTGATACGTTAACCTGAACGAGTTAGTTGTCCTTGACGATGATCGCTGAGAAGGCGCTTCGGTGAACCCTGTTTTGAACCTCGACTTGGGCACGTTGTCTATCCGGCGGGTCGTGCCAACCGAGCTGGCCGCTGCACTCGTCTGGATTTAAAACTGGCAGCGAATGTTGGGTGTAGCTCGATCCGGAAGCTTATAGCAATCGGCGCGCCATCTCAGCACCGCCTTCTTCGATACAAACCAAAGTGTCGAGCCTGATCGCCGCTGCGCGCGGGGCCTCGGTATAGCCCGTTCGTTCGAGGTGACTGAACATCAGGTAATCCGGCACGTGAACGAACGCGATCTTGCGATGGTCCCGGGCGATGAACCGTGCATAGCCAGCGCGGTTGACCACCCAATGACCGGGATCGCCGAACGGGGACGCGCCGAACGAACACGAAGGGAGTGTCGCGCTCGAGCAAATGCGCGATGCGTTCATGCTGGCGCGGGATGGGCTTGAGGAGCAGCGCATCCACGCGCTATCGCTCGATGAGACGCTCGAATACATCGATCTCGCAATCTGTCAGTAAACAAAGTCAATCATCAGTAGAAGCCAGTCGAACTGACGCGGAGTCGGATTGCGTTCGTTGCGTATCTATCGAACATGCATCAACTCCTAAAGTATGTACCGTGGATCGCGCGCCGCAGATCGGCTTTCCATGTCGGACGATTCTTGCGTATGCGAGGACAGCTCGCGACCATGCAGGAAAGCCGGCGCGTGCGCTTTTCCCGCATGACTCATGCGCTAATGTCCCTGCTGCCACTGCAGCACCGGATGCGTCGCGCCAGCGGGCATCGCCCAGACGCCTCCCGCCGGAATGCCCCAGTCGAGAAAGTTCGACGCGTTGCTCATCTGCGTGGTGGTGAGGCCGTTGCTATCGGGCGGCGCGGTGCCGTTGCCGATGGTGAAGGCGCTCGTTTGCGTCGTCACCGTCCTGTCCCAGTAGACGTTGTTATGAATCGCGCCGTAGTTATAAAACGCGATGCCGCCGTGAAACGAGCCCGGCTCGCCGGGGCCGCTGACCAGGTTGGCCGCGAACGACTGGTCGATGATGCGGGTTGCCGTGTTGTCATCGGCGAGCCCCGCGTCCTGCGCATAACCTGTCGAATACGACTGCGTGAGGAGCCCCGCATTGGTCCCGACGATGCCGCCGGTGCCGCCGTGCGAGCCGCGGCCGACCGAACCCGTGACGAACGACTGCGCGATGGTCCCGTAGTTGTCGCCCACGAGCCCGCCCGCATCCCCTTGCGTGAGCACCGCTGCACTGCTGGACGATCGCTCGACGGTGCCGTAGTTGCTGCCGACGAGACCGCCGTCGGGACCACCGCCGATAATGATGAAGTCGGTGACGTTGCCGGAACTGGACGAGTAGGTGACGAGCCCGTAATTGACGCCGACGAGCAGCCCGAACGACCCGACATTCGATCCGACGCCGATGGCTGCATTGGTGAGGTTCACGTTGCGCACCACGCCATTCTTCCCCACGACCCCGAAGAGACCCAGCGCCGCGGTGGGTCCGCCTCGGCCGATGTCGATCGGTCCGTAGGCCACGCCGTTGATCCTCAGGTTGTCGATCGAATGGCCCATGCCGTCGAACTGGCCCGTGAACGGCGCGTCGGACAGTGCGGCGACCGGGCCGGGCAGTGACCCGATCGGATTGAAGACCGTCGTGCCGCTCGCGTCGATGTCCTTGCCGAGCGCGTAGTTGCCCGCGACATCCAGCGCGACGTTCTGCAAATCGTTGACGTTGTTGACGAGCCTGTACGCGGTAATCTGCGTGACGAGCCCGCTATATGGCGCCGCGGTCCAGCTAGTGTTGGCGAGCACGGTGCCCGGCGAGTAGTTCCCGGTCATATCGTAGAGCGCGCTGACGATGCCCGTGCTCTTCGACCAGTCGATTGTCCCGCCATTCTTGATGCTTCCGCCGTTGTCGACGCCGCCGCTGTCCGCGCGCAGCGTGAGGTTACCGCTTCCGGCATTGGCGATCGTCGTGTTCGCAGCGATCGTCACGTCGTGAGCCGCGCCGAGCGTCAGCGCCGCCGCGCCGTTCCATTGCACGTTGCCGTTGACGGCCAGATCGCCCACCGACGCCTCGACATCCACGGACGTGCCAGCATTCAGGCTGCGCGAGACCGCGCCCGCATTGCTTCCGTCAAGGGTGAAGGTGGGTGCGCCGAGTTTCCACGTTCCGGCCAACACCGTCGCGCCGCCGACGTCCAGCGTGTTGCCGCGCGTCTCCACCGTGCCGCCGCTGCCGTTTGCGTTGCTCGCGGACACGTCGCCGTTCGCGTGCACGCCGCCCGGATCCGCGACGAGCCATACGTGACCATCGCGCGTGGCCGTGCCGGTCGCGCGGATCGCGGCGCTGTGACCGGCGAGCGCATAGACGTTGCCATCGGCGGCCTGCAGGTCGATCTGCGCGGCGCGGATCGCGCCCGCGTTCAGCGCCGTGCCGCCGCTGCCCGTCTGCACGAACACCTGCTGGCTGCCCGATGCATCCTGCAACAGCACCTGGCTGCCTGCCGCGAGTTCGGCAGTGCCCTGCGCCGCATCGATGCTGCCGAGGTTCGCCGCGAGCGTGCGCGAGACGAGGAAGACATCGCCGCCGCTCGACCCGATGCGTCCCAGATTCACGACGACCCCGTTCCCGCCGCCTGAAAGCGTGAGTGCGCCGCCCGGCATGAACGCATTGTTATCGACGTCGAGCGACGAGGCGACGAAGCGCCCGCCCGTCGCGATTACGCCCGTCGGCCCGACGAGCACGCCCTGCGGGTTGATCAGATAGACGCTGCCGCTCGCGTTGAGCGCGCCGAGAATCACCGACGGATCGCCGCCCGTGACGCGGTTGAGCGTCGCGCCGCTGCCGTTATTGAACATGACGGCGCGGCCGTTGGCGATCGAGAAACTGGACCAGTTGATCACGCCGCGTGAGGTGGTCTGGTTGATCGTCAGCGACTGCCCGCCGCCGCTGATCGAGCCGCTGCCCGCGACGAACTGTCCGCCCTTCGGCAAGGGCGGAGCGGCGTGCGTTTCGATGCTGGATAGCTCCAAACAAGCGGTGGCGAAAAGCAGCGCCACCGTCACTGGACGAACCCGAAAACGGCGCGCGCGGATCCTGGGATGATGAGAAAGGTGGGAGTTTCGGGCGGGACGCACCGACAATAGAAAACTTGAATCGAGCTGCATATGCCCTCCAGACGGAATCAGACATGCGATCGTCGTCCGGCTGCTGGTGAAGCTCACCGCTGAATTTTCAAAGGCGTGAACATCGACGTGCTAGCAGGCGTGCAGATAGTATCAAGCCGGAAGCCGGCCAGCGGGGAGTTGTACGTTCGTTCAGTGCGCTAGGCGGTCCGTGGCGGTGTACGCAGGCGTGGTCGCAAGGGGGTTTTAATGCTGTGACGTTCAGCATTGTCGGTGACGCTCATGCCGTTAGCCATGTTGAAGAACGGGTTTTCTTCGCGCGAGAGGACCGGGCGTGGCGTCCGAAACTGAGATCTTCGGCAGGCGGCCAGCCATTCAAATGGCTGCTCACACAGAGCAACTGACGTCCGAGAAGCGTTTTTCTCGCTCCATCGGAAAAGCATTTACCGGCTACCCGATTGAGACAGTAATCGGACAGAGCGACCGCTCACAGGTTCGAAGCCGATCGAAAAATCAGTGCGAGAACCATGATGTCCGACGGTGCCCAATCGAAATTGCCTTGCCACTCCCATCGCGCGCTCTCGATCGTCGATGAAGACGGCTGCGTTCAGAACCCGGATAGGTCACAAGCTTCGGTCCAGGACAGGCGCGATGTCGCCACCCGTCGAAGAGTCGAGCCTGCGCACGATAGAGACATCCGTTCGACCGACCACTTGCAGACCCCCGTCACCACGCCTTCCTCATGCGCGAACGCCTCAAAACCCGCTCTGCCGGATCAGCGCGCCGAGCACATGCGTGCCGCCCTCGATCAGCAGACTTCGACGCGCGCCATCGATCTGCAACTGCCCGCGCGTTTCCCACAGGTTGGCGGGCGGCGCATCCAGCCCGACGAGCACATGGAACAGCGCCGGGTTGGGAATCAGCGCGCCACGCTCCGACGAAACCGCAAGCGGCCCCTTGTAGCGCGACGTGAGCATCGGGTGATCGAGCTGCCGCACGCGCGTGGTGTCGATGGCAAGCACGCGCCCGTCGATCGGCGCGACCTGTCCGACGGGATAGAAGCGCGCCCGGTCGCCGACGGCGATGCGCTGAACCTCGTCCTGTTTGACGAACGCGTCGACCTGCCAGCTACGCGGATCGATCAATACGCCCACCGGCACCTTCGGATTGATCCATTGCCCGGCGCGCCATTGCGGATCGACGTCGGTCCAGAGGCCCGGGAACGGCGCACGCAGGCTCAGACGCGCGATCTCCGAGTGCGCCGCGGCGGTTTCCTCGTATTGCACGCGCAGGCGCTCGCGCACTGAGGTCTGCTGATCGAGTCCGTTCGCATCGGCGATGAGACCCGCGAGCCGCCCTTCGTAGCCGCGAATGCCGGCCTCGCTGCGGCGCATTCGCGCGGCGATATCGGGTTCGTCCATTTCCATCAGCGTCGCGTCGGAACTCACCGGACCGGAAGGCAGAATCGTCTGGATGCGCGCTGGAAACGGCACGAATACGCGCAGCACGCGCTCTGCACGCGCGACGCCGTCCGCGTGGATCTGCGTGCGCCAGGGCAGCGCGAGCAACACCAGCGCGAGCGCGACGAACAGGCCGATCACAAGTCGGTGTCCATGCGCCACGCGCCGCCGATTCGCCCACCAGTAGCCAAGCTCGCGCCATACCGGCAGCACGATGAACCAGCTTACTTCCACGACGAACAGCACGATGCCGAGCAGCTTGAAGAAGAACAGATACACCGTGACCGCGATGCCGAGAAACAGCACGAGCCGATAGAGCCAGGTCACGAACTCGAACGCGACGAGCAGGCGCCGCTGTATGACGCCAAACGGTTCGGGCCACGGATCGTCGAGGCCGAGAATCGCGCGTCGCAGACTCACCCGCGCAAGTGCCGACGCCCGGAAGTGCAGGTTCGGAAAGTCGAGCAGATCCGACAGGATGAAGTACCCGTCGAAGCGCATGAACGGACTCGCGTTGAGCGCAAGCGAGAGCACCCAGCTCGTCGTCGCGAGATAGAGGAACGCGTTGCGCAGCGGGCCCGGATCGCTCAGCGCCCAGCACAGCGTCGAGAGGCCCGCGAGCGACAGCTCGCACAGAATGCCCGCCGATGCGATCGCGAGCCGCTGGCGCGCACGTTTGAGCTTCCAGCTTTCGCCGGTGTCGGTGTAGAGCATCGGCCACAGCACGACGAACGCCACGCCCATGTGCGCGACCTTCAGCCCGAGGCGCGTCGCGACGATCGCATGCGCCATCTCGTGCAGCGTCTTGGCGACGATGAGCGCAAGCGCAAAACTCAGCATGCCTTCGACGGAGAAGGACTCGACCACGGCTTTCGTGAACACGTCCCACTGCTGAAGCACGAGCACGATGCCGGCGACGCTCGAGATTACGACGAAGATCGGCGTAACCGGCGTGAAGAGCCAGTCGAGACGCTTCGCGAGCCATGCGAGAAAACGCTGCGGGCGCACCAGCGGAATGCGGAAGAACAGATAGTGATGCAGCCACCAGCGCCACGTGAACCATTGCGCGCGCTGGACGCGTCGCAGACGGGCGAGCGTATCGGGTGTCGGCTTGAGGAGCCCGTGCCGTTCGAGAAACGCGCGGAACGCGATCACCTGCTCGATCACGGGCCGCAGCGCGGTATCCCGCTCGATCTCGCTGCAGATCTGCGCGGGCGGCCGGTCCCAGCGCAGCAGACATTCGAACTCCAGCCAGCCGATGCGATAGAAGCGGTTGACGACGATGTCCTGAATCACCCACGCGGGCTCGCCATTCCTTCCCGGCGATGCTTCCGAAAGGCGCAGGTCGTCGCGCAGGGCGGGCGAGGGCGCGTCGGGATCGATGTTCATCACAGTCCCGTCCAGGCGCGCAGCGCGGCGAGCGGCCGGCGCAGCAGGTAGTACGCGAGGCTCACCGGCCGGCCGTACAGCTTTGCGGTGCCGTGCAGGCCGAGCCGCGCATGCTCGCGTTCGTTTGCGTCGTCATCGACGCTCGCGAGCAGCCGGTACGCGACGATGTCATCCTCGGTCGCCTTCGCTTCGTAGCTCGTCTCGACGATGCGGCCGTGCAGCGGCGCGAGCGGCCACGCGGTCAGATAGAGCGTGACCTCGTCGCCGGGATCGAGCGCGATGGCGTCCGCGACGGCCAGATGGATCAGGATCGCGGGCTTGCCCGGATCGGCGAGTTGCAGGATGCGCTCGCCGGTGATGACGGGTTTGCCGATCCAGTCGTTCGGATCACTGAACACCGCCACGCCGTTTTCCGGCGCGAAGACGCGCGTGCGTTGCAACTGCGCCGTCACCGCCGCGAGTTCCGCGCGGCGCTGTTCCGCGACGCCGTTCAGCACGGTCAGCTCGTTCTTGCTCTGCGCGTTGTCGAAGGCGCGCTGGCTCGCGGCGGTCAGTTCCGCATCCGCGACGGCGACCTGTCTTTGCAACACGTCGACACGGCTCTTCAGCGACGTTTCGTCGAGCGAGAAGAGCAGCGCGCCCGCGTCCACCCGCTGATTGGGCCGCACGGCGAGCGAGGCAATGACGCCGTCGATCGGCGAGCTGATGATGCGCGCGCTGCCCGAGACGATTTCCGCAGGCGCGAGCACGGTCTGCCGCACCGGAACGAACAGCAGCAGCGCGGCGGCCGCGCACGCGACGAGCACCGGTCGGTGCGACGGCCGCCAGCCGAAGCGCAGGCTGCGCCGCGTGAGCGACCACCAGCAGTAGCCCCAGGTCTTGACCGTGCCGCGCAGCACGGCGGCGAAGGCTTCGGCTGGAGGATCGTCCAGCAGCACGAAAAGCAGCGCGAGCCGCTTGCCATTCGGCGCATGCACGGGCACGCACCACACGCCCTTCGGCCACCATTCGGCCCAGCCATCGGCGATGTCGGGCGGCGGATCGACGGCATCGCGCGCGAACCATTGCGGCTCGTCGCCGGCGAGCTGCGCCGCGATCCACGCGCTCGCGCGCCCGAGCCAGACGAGATAAGGCGAATCCTCGGCGGGCGAGGCGAGACCGGACGCGCACACGAGCTCGCAATGCCTGCCGCGATCGGCGAACACGAGCGCCTGTCGAAACGGCTGCACCGCGTGCAGATCGTTGGCCATCGTGAACGCGAGCGCATCGATGGATTCGGCCGCCATCGCGCGTTCGCGCAGCGCGTCCAGATAGAGCAGCAGCGGCGCGGGCGGGAAGGGTTCGTTCATCGCGGCTCGTTCAGGGATTCGCCGGAATCCGCGCGACGCCGCTCATGCCCGCGACGAGATCCTGGGTCGCGCCGTCGAGTTGCGCTTCGAGTTCGACCGTCTGCGCGACCGCATCGACGCGCGCGTTGACGGCGCTCACGTGCGCCGGATAGGTCTTGCCGGTTTCGTGGATCGTTATGTCGAGCCGGCTGCCCGAGCGCAGCCTGACGAGCAGCGCGGATGGCACGTTCAGCCGCACCTTGAGGGCGCCGTCGCTGACCAGATCGACGATCGGCGTGCCCGCGCTGACGGTCTGATACGGCTTGACATAGACCTTCGCGATACGTCCGCTGAACGGCGCGATCACCTGGCAATAGCCAAGCTGCGCTTTCGCGAGCGAGAGCGCGCCCTTGGCCTTCTCGACATCGGTCGACGCCATCGCCACCTCGATGTCGCCTGCCGCCTTCAGCTCGCGCAGGCTGCGCTTGGCGGCGAGATTCTGGTTCGCCATGTTCAGTTCCGCCTTCGCGACGCTCGCGCGGGCTTGTACTTCGGCGCAGTTCATCTGCGCGATCACGGCGTTCTTCGCGATCGGCTTGCCGAGCGACGCATGCAGATCGGTGACGGTGCCGTTCATCTCGCTCGACAGCGTGGTTTCGAGACTGGGCGCGAGCAGCACGCGGATCGCGTTGGGATCGTCGAGACCGTCGCCGGCGGCGGGCTTTGCGGCCTGCGCGAGCGGCAGGACGAACAGCAAAAGCGCGGCCGCGCGCCGGATGCGTTCAGCGCACGGATGTGGCATCGCTCGCTCCGGCAGGCTGGGCGACAAGCGGTTGCGCCACCGGGGGTGCGGGCGGCGACATCTGTCCGAACGGCGCGAGCGGCGCGGCCGAATCGGGTGCGGGAAGCCTCGGCAGATACTCTTCCTGCCGCGCCATCGTGCGCTTGATTTCCAGCGCGAGCGTATCGACGTCGTCTTTCGCGATGGCGTCGGGCATGACGTCGTAGCCGAGCGAGTTGTAGAGCCGTCCCCACGCCGACTGGCAGTCGGAATACGCCGCCTCGCGCAGATAGCGCGACAGCAGATAACGCCCTTCGGCGCGGATCACTTCGAGCTCTGACCCGATCGACGCCGTGCGGGCGGCGTTGGCGTAGTCGAGCAGATCGTGATCGACGCGCAGGCTGTCGTCGGCGAAGTTCAGTTCCTGCAACGCGAGCTGATAGCGCAGCGAGCCGATGCGCACCTGCGTGAGAATCGCCATCGAAAGGGCCATGCGCCGCAGGTTGTCGGTCTGCTCCTGCGAGGCCGCCTGCTCGTTCAGCGCGGGCAGTTGCAGCAGCCGGAACAGGTTCAGCGACACTCGCACGCCCACCGCTGCCCAGTAGTTGTTGTAGAGATAGGTGTTGGAGTCATAGTTCACGTTCATGTCGATGCCGATGTTCGGCCACAACTGCGCCTTCGCGATCTTGATGTCGTTCTCGTTGACCCGCTTGCGATACCACTCCTCCATGATCTCCGGGCGGTTCTGCAACGCGATCAGTTCGAGCGTCGGCTGCGGCGTGGACAGGGGCGGCAATGGCAGCGCGCCGTCGTTGGTATCGGCGAGCACGAGCGGCGTGCCGGGCGGCAGCGACATCAGCGCGACCAGTTCGGCCTGCGCGAATTCGAGATCCTGCCGGCGCACGGTCAGGAGCGAGATGGCGTCGAGCAGCGCGCGCTGATAGGCCAGCACGTCCTGCCGCGGCATCAGCCCCTTGTCCTGCGCCTCGTGCGCATTGCGCAGCGCGGCCTGGGTGCGCGCGATCAACTGATCGACTTCGGGCTTCAGGCGCTGCGCGGACAGCGCGCGCCAGTAGGCGTTGCGCACGTCCTGAAGCACGTTCTGCGCGACCTTGCGGCGGCGCTCCTCGGCCATCAGCATCTGATCCGACCGTTGCTGCGTGCGGTAGTACGCCATGCCGAAGTCGATCAGATTCCACGTCATGCCGAGCGACACCAGTTCGTGATAGCGCTGCTCCGAGGTAGACGGCCGCAAGCTCACCTGACGATCCTCGATGCCGATTGACGTTCCGCCCGAGTCGTTGCTGCGATACGAATAGCCCGCCGAGGCCACCAGTTGCGGCAACAGTGCATTGGTCGAGACATCGCGCAGATTCGCGGCGAGCGCGCTTTCCATCAGTTTGAGCCGGTAGTCGAGGTTGTATTTCAGCGCCCGCGCGGCAGCCTGATAGAACGTGATGGGGCCTTTGACCGGCTCCTGCGCGTTGTACATGGCGAGCTGGTCGGTGACGACGCGATCGCGAATCTGGTCGGTCGTCGCGGGTTGCGGCTGAAGGGACGAGCAGCCCGCGAGGACGCACAGCGCGAAGGCGGTCGCGGCTCCGGACAGATGCGGCTGATGTCGTGGCATGGCGCGAATCCTCGTTCGAGAGCTAGCGACTGGCCGTTCTGCCGCGCATGGCGGGCAGCTTGCGCGCGGCTTCATGCAATTGCGACCCGAAAGCTTGCGCGGTCTTTGCCGGCTCCTTTTCGACGGGCGGATGCATGCCGTCCGTCAGATGGCTCGCGAGCGCGGCGAACACCGAAGGATCAGCGAGCAGGCCGTCCGCATCGAGGCTCACGCGTCCGTGCCGGCCGAATATCCACGCCTGATCGAAGGTGCTCGCGAGCTGACTGTCGCGCACCGTGCGGCCGACGAACTCGCCCGGCTGAAGCTCGGGCATCGTGCGGGACGCCAATGCCACATCGGGTTCGAGCGGCCAGCCGATCTGGCTGCCGTCCGCCTCGCGCGAGCGCTCGGTCGCACGCACGGCATCCGCCTCGACGACAGGCGTCACGAACACGGTGGGCACGAAGTTCTGCTCCGTCTGCAAATTGGCCGTGGTCGCGAGTGCCTGGTTCCAGTAAGGGCCCGCGCCCGCTGGCGGAATATAGGGCGACGAAATGTCGAGATGGATCACCAGCGCGGCTTGCGCGGTCGCGCCTGCGGTGTCGCTCACGGTGTAGGTGAACGTGTCCTGCAGCACCTGGCCGAGCCCGGCCGCCGCCAGCACCTGCGGGTTCGTCAGATCGATCGCGTAGACGTACGTGCCGTCCGCGTTCAGCGTGAGCGTGCCGTAGCGCCCCGCCAGCGCGTGCCCCGGCGCAGCCGTGGCGCCGGTTTCCGACTGCACGCCGGCGACGTCGAGATGATCGTTCGCATCGACATCGCCGTCATTGGGGAGCACGTTGCCGCGTGCCTGCGGCGCGGGCGTCTGATCGCTCGCGACGTTGCTGTCGTCATGCGGGGCGGGCGTATCGTCGGCGCCGTGGATCGTGACCGTGAGCGTGGCCCGCGAGTTCGCGCCCGCCGTATCGCGCATCTGGTACGCGAATGTTTCGGTGAGCGTGTCGCCGTTCGTGCGCAGCGCCTGCACGGCCGCATTGGCGTTATCGACCACATAGTCGTAGCTGCCGTCCGCCTTCACGACGAGCGTGCCGTATTGCCCGGCGAGCGCCTGTCCCGCTTCGGCGCTGCGGCCCGCTTCGTTCGCGATGCTCACGACCTGTTTCGTCTCGCCGTTGGCCGTGGTGTCGACGTCGGTATCGTTGGCGAGGACGTTGCCGGTCGCATCGCGTCCCGGCGTGCCGTTGTTCACGCCGCCGGCTTCGATCGCCGTGCTGCTGTCGTCGTGCGCGACGGGCGCGTCGTCGCGCCCGTCGATGGTGACGCGCAACTGCGCCGTGCCCTGCGCGCCGAGCACATCCTCGCTCGTATAGGTGAACACGTCCTGCAGCGTCTGGCCGCTCGTGCGCAGCGCCTGCACAGCGGCCGATGCATTGTCGAGGGCATAGCGCCAGGTGCCGTCGGCGTTCATCGTCAGGGTGCCGTACGCGCCTTGCAGCGGCGTGCCGACCGCGCCGCTTTCGCCCTGCACGGCGCTCACGTGGATGGCGTCGCCGTCGGCGTCGGAGTCGTTGGCGAGCACGTTGCCCGACGGATCGACGCCGGGCGTCGCGTTGTTCACGCCGCCTGCTTCGACGGCGGTTGCGGTGTCGTCGCGGGCGACGGGCGCATCGTTGCGTCCGCGCACGACGATCGTGAGCCGCCCGAGGTCCGTCAGATCGTCGCGATCCCGCACCCGATACGTGAAGACATCGTCGACGGTCTGCAGCGGACCCAGCGCGATGACCGTCGGATTGGTCGCATCCACGCGATAGAGATAGGTGCCGTTCGCGCCGATGAAGAGCGTGCCGTACTGCCCTTGCAGAATCGTGGCGTCGACGCTGCTGCTGCTGCCCGGTTCGATCGCCGACAACGGCACGGCCGCGGCCGGGCCGCCTGCGCGGGCCGCGTTGCCGCTGAGCGAGTCGTTCAGGTCGACGTCGGTGTCGTTGGTGAGCACGTTGCCGACGGCGTCGAACGCTCTGCCGTTGCCGATATTCGCCGAAGCGAGGGCGAAATCGTCATGGGCGACGGGCGCGTCGAAAGCGCCGCGAATCTGCACGGAGATCTGCGCCGTGTCGGCAGCGCCCGCTGCGTCGTGCATGCGATAGGTGAAGGTTTCCTGCACGCTCTGGCCGATGATCAGGTTCTGCACGGCCGGCAGGCTGTTGTCGACGACGTAGGTGTAGCTGCCGTCCGGGTTGATCGTGAAGGTGCCGTAGGTGCCTTTGACCGAGGTCGCGCCCGCGACGGCGGCGAAGCTGCCCGGCGAGGCCTCGGCGCCGGCCCGCACGCCATCGACGGCTTTGGTGTCGCCGGCGTCGACGTCCGTGTCGTTGAGCAGCACGTTGCCGGTCGGATCGACGCCCGGCGTCTGGTTGAGCGTGCCGCCGGCTTCCAGCGCGCTCGCCACGTCGTTTTGCGCGACCGGATTGTCGTTCCTGCCGGAAATGACGATGTCCAGCTCGGCCTGCGCAGCCGCGCCGTGCGAGTCCGTGACCGTGCAGGTGAAGCGCTCAGTGAGGGTGTCGGTCGCGAGCCGCAACGCCTGCACGTTCGGGTTGGCGTTGTCGACGACGTACTGCCACGCGCCGTTCGCGCCGAGCGTCAGGCTGCCGAATGCGCCCCGCAGCGGCTGGCCCGGCACGCCCGCCGTGCCCGCGCCCGACGATGCGCCCGTGCGGATCGCCGTCACCGTCAGCGGGTCGTGCTCGGGATCGCTGTCGTTGGCGAGCACGTTGCCCGACGGATCGACGCCCGGCGTGCCGTTGTTCGCGCCGCCTGCTTCCACCGCGCGGCCGGTGTCGGTCTGAGGCGTCGGCGCATCGTTCACGCCGCGCACGGTAATGACGAGTTGCGCCTGATCGGTGAGGCCGCTCGTATCGACAATGCGGTACGTGAAGGTTTCGGTGAGCGTCGCGCCGGCCGCGAGCGCGCGCACCGCCGCGTTGTTGCTGTCCACCGCGTAGTCGTACGCGCCGTTCGCGCCGATGCGGATCGTGCCGTACAGGCCCGCGATGCTCGTGCCGTTCGCGGCGGTCGTGCCCGCCGCGACCGCCGTAAGGCTGCCGCCCGCCGCTTCTGCGCCCGTTCGGACGCCGTTCACCACGAGCAACGTGTTCGGATTGTCGGTATGGTCGACGTCCGTGTCGATGCCGTTGCCGCCCGGCTGGGTCGGCGTGCCGGGGCGGCTCGCCTGCGTGACAACGTTGCCGGTCGCATCGACGGGATTCACGCCGGTGCTGGCCGAACCGGCGCTCGCCGCGCCCGCGTCGTCGCTCGCGACGGGATTGTCGTTCGCGCCGTGCACCTCGATGCGCAATTGCGCGAGATCGGAGAGCCCGCCCGCGTCCGCCAGCGCATAAGTGAAGGTGTCGACGAGCGGCGCATCGGCGGGCACGAGCGCCTGGACCTGCGCGTTGCTGTTGTCGATGACATAGCGATACGAGCCGTCCGCACCGATGATCAGCGTGCCGAACGCGCCTGCGATGCTCGTGCCGTTGCCGCTCGTCGTGCCCGCCGCGACCGTCGTGAGCGGCGCATCGACCGCGCTTTCGGGCCGATTCGTGATGCCCGTCACGCGATGCGTCTCGCCGTTTGCCGCGCTGTCGACGTCGGTGTCGTTGGTGAGCACGTTGCCCGTCGCGTTGCTGCCGGGCGTGCCGTTCGCGACGCCGCCCGCTTCGGTAGCCGTTCCGGTGTCGTCGACGCCGATGGGCGTGTCGTTCGCGCCGTGGATCGTCACGGTGAGTGTCATGCTGGCGCTCGCGTTCGCGCTGTCGTTCACGACATAGGTGAAGCGCTCGGTCAGCGTCTGGCCGGAGAGCCGCAGCGCCTGCACCGCCGCATTGGCGTTGTCGACGACATACTGATAGCCGCCGTTCGCGCCCAGGCTCAACGTGCCGTACAGCCCGGCGATGACGCCGCGCCCCACGTTCGGCAGAAAGATGCCCGCGCCGCTCTGGTTGCTCACCTGCACGACGCGCAGCGCGTCGCCGTTGGTGGCGATATCGACATCCGTGTCGTTGTTGAGCACGTTGCCGGTCGGATCGACGCCCGGCTGCGCGTTGGCGTTGCCGCCGGCCTCGGTCGCGCTCGCCGCATCGGGGACGGCCACGGGCGCGTCGTTGACCGCTGTGATCGTGATCGGCAGCGTGCTGGTGGCGATGCGCGCATCGGCCGCTTCGCCGGGAATGCCGTTGCCGTTGAAGTCGCCGAAATTGCCGCGATCGTTGGTGCTGACCGTCAGCGTATCCGGGCCGTTGAAGTTCGCGTTGCCGAGATATTGCAGGTTCGCGAGCGCGCTGTTGAGCGAAGCGAGCGTGCCCGTCAGCGTGAGCGTCGCGGTGTGATCGCCCGATTCGGTGACGCCGGCGGGCAGGGCGCTCAGAAAGAGCGTGCCGTGCAGGACGTTGAGCGCGACCTGAAGCGTGCCGCCGCCCGCGTCCACGTCGCTCACGGTGATGCCCGCGAGGCTGAGCGTCGTGTCTTCGAAACCGGTCGGCGATGCGGGCAGCGTGTTGACAGGCGCATCGTTCTGCTCGACGTAGCCCGCATTGGCGCTCGCCGTGCCGCCATCCGCGAGCGTAAAGCCGATGGTGCCGAGCGGCGTGGCGGCATCGCTATCGATGCGCACCGCGAGCGCGCCGACCGGCTGCGGATACGTGATCGCGCCCGTGGGCGCCTGAATGCGGTAGACGCCGAGCGGCAGCACGCCGAATGCGTAGTGTCCGTTCGCGTCGGTGGTGGCGGTGTAGACGAGATTGTCGGCGGTGGTGGCGAGGTTGCCGTCCACACCCGCCCACGTCAGCGTGACGGTCTGGCCGGCGAGGCCGGGGCCGTCGGGCGTCGCCGACGTTGTCGCGGATGCCGTGTCGTCCCACAAGGTGCCGCTCACCACGCCGAGCCCCGCCGCGCTCGTGCGAACGTAGGTGTTGGGGCTCGCGCCCGCGCCGGTGCGCTCGCCGTCCGCCGTGCCCGCGACGCCGACGCCCGAGCCGCCCCAGCTCGTGAAGCTCTCGGGCAGGCTGGTCCACGTGAGGGTCGCGTTGGTCGGCGCGATGGGCGCGGCGTTGGGCACATCGGCTGAATAGAACACCTGCACCTGACTGTTCACCGCGAGTTCGGCGAAGGTGACGCGAAGGCCGTTGCTCGTGTCCACCGCCGCGCCGATGCCCGCGAGCTGCACCGCCGTGTAGGTCGTGCCGTTGAGCACGAGACGGTCGAACGTATAGCCGGTCGCGCCCGTGAAGCTGTCCGTGAGCACGACGTCGTAGGCCGGTGACGTGCCGCTCTGCGTGAAGCGCACGTCGACCTGCGCCGTGCCGCCATTCGTGCCGACGCCCGGATCGAAGCCGTAGACCTGCTTCTGCACGCCGGTGAAAGTCGGCTCGACGATATCCTCGCGCACCGTATCCGCGGTCGACAGCAGATTGGTGCCCGAGCGGTCGACTGCGCTCATCGTGAGCGCCGCGCCCGCGACATTGGATGCCTGATTGGCCACGCGCGTGTTGAATTCGAGCGAGATGCCTTCGAGGTCGGCGTCGTTGTCCGGGTTGACGATGTTGCCGAGCCGGAACGTGATGGTCTCGTTGCCGCTGGCATCGGTGACGACGCTGATGTTCGCCGCGTTGAGCACGCCCGTGGGCGCGGCGCCCGACAGGTCCGGCGTGATCGGCAGCGCCTCGGGGCTGGTTTCGTTGCCGGTTTCGTTGAGCGTGCCGCCGGTAACGAGACTGGTGAGGTCCGTCGTGATGCCGTTGTTCGAGATGAACACGATGCGCGCCGTGCCGTCGTTGATGAAATGCAGGCCGTTCTGCAGCGTGATTTGCAGCGAGTAGTCGTTGGTCGCGCCTTCTGCGAGCAGCGAGACCACGCGATAGCGGACCACTTCGCCCACCGTGACGCTTTCGTCCGATGCGTCGGTGGGCGAGGGCGCGGGCGTGTCCGCGAGGCCGCCCACGCGCGAGATCCTCACGACCTGCGCGACCGGCACCGTGAGCGTCGCGCTCGTGCGGTAGTCGTTGAGCGCGCCGCCGTTGAGCAGGCCGTCCGCGCCGGTGCGCTCGCCGGCAGGATCGGCGCTGGCCGATGTGGTGCCGTCGAGGCTCGTCCACTGAACCGTCGCGGTGTTGTCGAAGGACGGCACGCTCGCCGCCGACGCGAGCACCGTTCCCGAGACGCGGATCGTCACGCTGCCGCCCTTCGCGATGTCGATGTTCGCGCCCGCCGCCGTGCGCAACTGGCCGCCCGCCAGTTCGAAGTCCGGGCCGCCGTGGTTGGTCGCGCCGTTCTGGTACGTGACGCCGAGGATCGCCAGATTGCCGAGCTGCGCGGGCAGCGTATCGAGAAAGCTCACGTCGAACGCGTTGAAATCGGTCGCGGCCGCGCCGTTGCTGATCGTGATGTCGTACTCGACCGTATTGCCCGCGTCGACACCGAAGCGCGGTAGCGCGGGCGTCGTCTGCGTGACCTGCAGCGTCGGCTCGCGGATCACGACGGTCGGCGCCGCGCCGCTCTGCGCGACGCTGCGATCGAGCGCGGCCGTGCCGTTGGGCGTGTCGCCGTCCGGATCGCTGTAGACCAGCCGGCCGGGATCGGCGAGCGTCACGCCCGCCTGATTGCCCGTCGTGTTGCTCGCCACCAGATGCACGCGGACCACGAAGGAGTCGTTCGCGCCGATGTTGTCGGCGTTCGCGCCGGCGCTTGCGAAGGTCAAGCGCGCGCCCGCGCCGTCTGCGCCGAGCTGGCCCGAAAGCGCCGCGAGGCTCGCTACGCTCACGCTGCCGTTGAAGTCCGCCGCGAGCGCGGCGCTGCCCGCGGCGGTCGTGATGATCTGATAGCCGAGACCGCCATTGAAGCTCGTGTCGAGGCGCAGGCCGGCGGGAATCAGGTCGTCGACGCGCAGATTGCGCGTGCCGCCTTCCGGCAGCGTCACCACGATGTCGTAGGTCATGCTCTCGCCGATCACGAGGTCGCTGCCGCTCGTATGGCTCGCGCTCGAATCGGCGTCGTCGAGCGTGCCGCCGCCGTATTGCACGCTGACGGTGGGCGCGGCGATCTGCTCGTTGGCCGTGTCGGCGAGATCGGTGGGCGTGAAGTCCGTGCCGCCCTCCACGCTCGCGTAACGCGTGAGCGCGGCGCTCGTCTGCAGCGTGCTGCCCGCGGCGATGCCACCGATGACCGTCGCATCGTAAGTGACGACGACGACGTTGGTACCCGCCTGATCCGCCGTCGTGCCGGCGCGCCCGCCGACGAGCGTCGCGACGCCGCCTGCGTCGAGGAAGGTGATCGTATTGCCGCTGACGCTGTAGTCCACGCCGGCCGTCAGCCGCGTGCCGTCGCCGCGATAGATGGCGAGATCGGCTGCCGCGAGACTGCCGCCGACGAACTGCAGCCCGCCGGGCAGCGTGACCGTGGTCGAGGCGTCGAACGCGCCGCCGCCGCCCGTGTTCTTGATCGCGGTGGCGAGACGCACGATGTCGCCGCCGTCGATGCCGCTCACGTTGCCGTCGACGGCTCTCACATCGGTCACCGAGCCCGCGAAGGGCACGCCGCCGCTGCCCGGCGCATTCCAGGTTCCGGTCGTGCCGGACACGATGCCCTCGCTGCTCGACACGACGCCCTGCCGGATATCGAGCACCGGTTCAGCGACGGAGGCGACCACGGCGACATCGGACGATACGAGCGGCGTGTGCGCAATCGTCGTGACCTGGTTCGATTGCGCGAGCACGTCGAAGGAGCGCTGATCGGCGTAAGGCTGATCGCCCACGCGCATCGTGAAGAGAATCTGGATGGTGCTGCCGCTCGCTGCGCCCGTCGCGAAGCTGCCGAAGTCGAACACGAGCGAGTTGCCGCTGCCTTCGGTCACGCTGACCAGGCTGCCCGCGTTCGTATTGGCCGCGCCGAAGCTCCACTGGCCGACGCCGCTTCCCTGCGTCCAGTTGATGCCGGTCGCGTTCAGGAGCGGCAGCGGCAGATAGGCCGCGAGCGAGAACCGCTCGTAGTCGCCGGTCACGAGGTCGTAGCGCAGGCTGAAGGTGACGACGTCGCCCGGATTCAGCTCGCCGCTCGCGGGCGGCGTCGTTCCGTTGACCGTGACGAGCGCGATGTCGACGTGACCCGTGGGCACCGTGCTCGTCGTCGATGAATCGTCGCTCACCGAGCCGCCCGTCAGGTTGAGCCGGTCGAGCAGCAGCGTCGCGGCGACGGTCGCGTGATTGCCGAACGAATCGCCCTCGTTGATGTCGCTCTGCGTGTAGTTGCTCGCGTAGCGCTGGCCGACCACCGCGAGATAGTCGATGCGTGCCGTGGTCGCGCCCTGCCGGACGCTATCGGACGCGATGTCGCCCGCCAGCGCGCCGGGCTGCAGCGCGCGCGCCGTCGCAATCGACGCGCCGATGTCGAAGGCGAGCGTGGTCGTGCCGTTCGCGTTGACGGTGCGCGTCGAGACGAGCGCGATGGTGCGCGCGACGCCGTCCTGCGTATAGGTGAGCGTCGGGGTGCCGGTGAGCGTCTGGCCGTCGCCGAGCTGGTCCGTCACGATGAACTGTCCCGCGCCGAGCTGCGTCTTGCCGAGCGCGAAGTAATCGGACAGTGCGACATCGAGGGAATAGGCGAGCGTATCGCCGGGCGTCGCGCCCGCCGTGCCGGTGTCGGTTTGCTCGCTGACCTGCTTCTCCAGCGTCGCGGCCTTGGCGACGAAGGTCGTGCCGGTGCCGTCGGCCGAGCCGGAGAATGCGACGCTCGTATTCGGCGGCGTGAGATCGCGCGGGTCGAGCGGCACCCACTGGCCGCTTCCCGATGCCGTGCCGAACGCGATCGTCACCGGCGCGCCCGTGGTCGGATTGATCACGCTGGCGCCGGACGCATCCGTTTGCGGCACGTAGAAGCTGACCACGGTATCGACCGAACCGCTGAGACTCGCATATTCGACCGAGTACGAACGGATGAACACGGTGTCGCTGTTGATCGCCGCATTGATGAGCGCGGCATTGGTCAGCACCGACCCGTCCTGCAACGTGAGCGACGTGATCGTGCCGCCCGCGCCCGGCGTGATCGCGGTGATTTGAACGTTTGCGGGGACGTCCTGATTGATGACCACATCGGTGAGCGTCTGTCCGGTCGCGGCGGTTGCGGTGACGGTTTCCGTGCGCACGAAGTTCGGGCCGGTGGCGGTCTCGCCTTCGGGCGTATTGACGGTCTGCGTCAGCGATACGACCGTCGGATGCACGGTGAAGTCCCGCAGCGCGGTCTCGATGATCGCCGGGTCCGTCGTCGGATTGTCGAGCGAGTCGTTGCCGAACTGGAATGCGCCGCGCGCGCCGATCGTCAGGTCGGGGCTGCTGTTGGAGAACGCGGTGTCGGCGAGATTGCTCAACTGCGCGTTGACCTGCACCGTGATCGCCGGCTGACCCTGCGCGACGCTCGCGAACGGCAGTTCGAGCACGACGAGTTCGTCGCCGGGGCGCAGGCCGTAGGTGGCGGCGTTGACGACGAGCGCGTTGCCGCTCGCGTCCTTCGCGAGCGGATGCACCGCCCGGCCGTTGGCATCGAATGTGATGGTGAAGGCCGTGACCGCCTGGCCGAGATAGCTCGCGGAGACGAACGTGACGCCATCGTTGCCGTCGCGGCCCGTGGAGGGCATCAGGAGGTCCACATAAGGGCCGTATCCGACCTGGCTCGCCGTGTTCGTGAAGGAGACATCGAAGGAGAACTGATTGCCGAGCAGCACGCTCTGCGTTGTCGTCGCGAGCGTGACCGTCGGGCTCGCGTCGGCGAGCAGATGGTCATAGTGCGCGAGCGCGTAGGCGGAGAGCGCGATCGGCTTGTCGAGCGTGCCGCTCGTTACTTCGAGCGTCCAGTCGCCGCCGAGCGCGGCGCTGCCGGTTGCGTCGTTCGATGCGCCGACGGTTGCGCCCGTCGTGCTTGCGAGCGTCTGCACGAGTGACTTGCCGGCCGCGCCCGCGCCGATGTCGCAACCGTAGAGCTCGATGTCCGCGTCGTGGCCCAGATGGCTGCGCCACGTGCCGAGCGCATCGGCCATCTGTATGAGTGTCGTGCTCGTGAAAGTCTGATTGCCGAGGGTGAACTGGCCCGCCGCGCCGTGCGAGAAAATCTGCACAGAGTCCGCGTGGCCCATGCCGGCGAGGGCGGCCGTGATCGCGCCGATCGCATCCTGCCCTGGCTGAACGACGAGCACCTGCGTGCCGGGCGGCGTTTGCGCAAGCAGTTCGCTGCCGTTCTCGACGCGGCTGTCCAGTACCACCAGGTTACGTGGCGCGACCGGCGCTGCCGCTGGCGCCGAGGCCGTTGCCGTGCCACTGCGCGCGTCCGGTGCTGGAGCGACTTCGGGCGCGGCTGCGGCATGGGCGGAATCGGCATGATGCTGGTGATCGGCGGCCGATGCGGCGGCGCCGTCGAACAGGATGCGCTGTTCGAGCGCCAAGGCCTGGCTGCGCGGCCGCAGATGAAGGGCGCCATTCGACGAACACGGGAAGTCGGCCATTTTCGCCTCGCAGATGCCTGCTGAATTGAAAGCGCTCCCCGGAATTCATTCTTCGACTTTCAGAGACAAGGCGAATTTCGCTTTCCGAAACGAAATGGGCCCGTATTTCTATTTTTCTTCGAAATGCATCTCGTTCTTTCGAATGAATTGGTATACGTAAATATATAAAGGACGGCTCCGAACGCAACACGCGGCTGGAGATTTTTTCGATTTTTTCGCGCCGCGTTGCAGCAATCGGTCAGTCGCGATGAGGAGGGAGGGGGCCGAAGAAGATTGTTTTGAGTCGATCTCGGCCGAATGCCCGGGAGAGCTCCGCGATCATGCAATAGTTGAAGATCAGGGTGACGAGCAGAATCTGAATGGCCCAGAAGCGCGACCAGTTGATGCCGGCCCACAGCTCGTGATTTGCGGCGATGAGGTTGGGCGCGTCCTTCCAGGAATCGTACAGGCGCTCGAGGTAATGAACGACGAGTGCTACGAGCGCATACATCAGCGTCTTCCAAGAGACGTTCCAGATCAGCGGCTTTTCGGGGAAACGGTTGATGAACGGGAGCATGTCGGCAACCAGCACCGACTTGCCGAGAATGAGCGACGCAAAGAGGACCGATGCCGACGACTCCATCGAAATCCCGGTGCCGCGAATCATCAGGGCGCGAATCAGTACAACGATATGCAGAATCACAAAGAAGAAGATCGTAGGCGGCAGCGCCTTGATGAGTTCATGTTTGAGTTTTGCTGCGACCGTGCTCATGATGCGAACCTCCCAATGTTTCCCGGCGCCGGCAGAGTCGTCGTAAGCCTTGCTTTTGAACCAGCCATTCAAGAGATTGAAGCGTCACTGGTCTATTGCTACGTGATTTTCATAGTTTAAAACGAATATATTCTCGCCAGTGCTTTCCATTATCGATTGAAGGTCGATGAACGCCCGCTGGCAGCCGCGATCAATCGCAAATTCCCAGACCTGCGCTGCTTATCTATACGACAGGGGTTTCGAATGACAGGATTCGTGGATCGTCCGGCTGTGTTGTTCGTCGTTCTTCTGGCGTTGTTCGTCGGCGCGGTGGCGGTCGGCGCGTTAGTTTTACGACGCCTTGCCTCGCTCCCGGCGGAAGACCACGAAGACTTCAACATCATTCAAACGTCCACGCTGACCCTGCTCGCACTTCTGGTCGGTTTCAGTCTTTCGATGGCAGTGAATCGGTACGACCTCCGCAAAACTTTGGAGGAAAGCGAAGCCAATGCTATCGGCACTGAGTATTCGCGCGCCGATCTCGCCGATGTTGTCGTGGGCGCGCAGATCAAGTCAGCCTTGATCCGGTATGCAAAGCTTAGATTGGCCAACTATAGGACGCGAGAGCGCGATGAACTCGCAAAAATCAACCGCGATACTGCGAATGTCGAGACGGAACTCTGGCAACTCGCGACGCGGGTGGCGAAAATGCAACCGACACCCATCGGTGCGCTGGTTGTCTCCGGCATGAACGACGTTCTGAACTCCCAAGACTACTCGGAGGCCGCGCGCATCAATCATATCCCGCTAGGCGCGTGGTACCTGATGATCGTCACCGCGCTGCTCGGTTGCGTTTTGCAGGGCTACGGGGCAAAGGGCAGCCTGCGCAGGGGACTACTCATCACGATTCTACCGACCACAATCGCGTTGTCGCTCGCGCTCATCGCGGATATCGACAGCCCGAAAGGTGGAATGATCCACATCGAGCCCCGAGATCTCACAAGACTGATAACTTCTCTTGAACAATAAAATAACGTGGGAAAAAAGCAGTGCGAGATGGGGGACGGTCGCTTCGGCCATGGCTCTCGTCGCGCGGTAACCGTCTGAACGGAACCTTCGACGAATGGCATAGAAAAGACGTTGGTCGCGTGCTGGTGAACCTGTTCGAGACGGCTGTCGTGCAGACGATGGGGCGTCCCGCGCAGACGTGTGTGACCGCCGAATTCTGTGGCAAGGCGCTTGCGATCGAACACGACAGCGAAGTCTATGCCTGCGATTACTATGTGTACCCGGCCGTTTCGCTCGGCAATATCCGGACGACGCATCTGGGCGAGATGGCGTTCTCGCCACAGCAGCAACGCTTCGGGTACGCGAAACGGGACTCGCTTCCTGAGTATTGCGGTCAGTGCAGGCACCTGAAGTTATGCTGGGAAAAATGTCCCAAGAATCGGTCTGTGTGCAGCCCGGATGGTCAGGCCGGATTGAACTACTACCTTTGCAGCGGCATCAAGCGCTTTCACGATCACGCGGGGCCTGCGCTCAGGCAACTCGCGAGGCAGTACGCGTGAGGGATCGTGTCGCTCATGGAGCGACAAGGAAGCAAGGGGAGACTGGATATGCTTCACTGCAGATTGTCGATTTGGGCAATGGCGTACAGGCTGATCGTCGATGCACAATCGGCGCGCGAGAAGGCGATGGAGGGGCTGAAGAAGCAGTGAACCGTGAAACGCGTTGGACGTTGAGGGCAGCGAGGTCGCCGTAGGCGAGTCGCGTCGTCGAACGGCGGTTGCGCGTTCAAGACCGGTCGGCCGAGTGCTCAAATGGCGAATGGCGGAGATGGGTCGTCTAGGAACGTTCGGTTTTCAATCATCGATCGCTGTTGTTCGGGTCCAGCCTTGTAATTTCACGATCGACCAAGATCCGCCTTTCACAATATGGCCGGGGTCCCCGCAACTGGAACGCCCGTGCATCAGCGTTCGTCTTGCTTTGTGAGCGGTGGACGCCGCAAAGCGAAAGTGCTTCTTCACCCGTGCGGCCCGAAAAGTGTCCGGTCTATACGTCCGGTCGGCTATCATGCCTATCCTCTTCGAAGCCGCTCCTCATGATTTCCATCCGAAATGTCACGCTGCGCCGCGGCGTCAATGTCGTGCTCGACCGCGCGTCCGTAACCTTCACCCCTGGCGAAAAGATTGGCCTTGTTGGTCGCAATGGCGCGGGAAAATCGTCCTTCTTCGGCCTTCTCAACGGTACGCTGCACGAAGACGGCGGCGAGTTTTCGATTCCCGCTGCGTGGAAGATGGGCCAAGTCGCGCAGGATATGCCGGAAACAGAGCTGAGTGCGACCGACTTCGTAATCGAGGGTGACATCGGACTGCTTGCCGCGCAGGCCGAGGTTGCCGCCGCTGAGGCCAGCGAGGATGGCATGCGCATGGCGCACGCCTACATGGCCCTGCACGACGCCGGTGCACACGATGCCCCCGCGCGCGCCCAGGCGCTGATCCTGGGCCTTGGCTTCACTGTTGCGCAGCTTGGCGAGCCGGTCAATAGTTTCTCCGGCGGCTGGCGCATGCGATTGCAGTTGGCGCGCGCGCTGATGTGCCCGTCCGACTTGCTGCTGCTCGACGAACCGACGAATCACCTTGACCTCGACGCGCTGGTCTGGCTCGAGGCGTGGCTTAAGCGCTATCAGGGAACCTTGGTCGTGATCAGCCACGATCGCGAATTTCTCGACACGGTGACGCAGGTGACGGTGCACGTCGACAACGCCAAGCTCGTGCGTTACGGCGGCAACTACAGCAAGTTCGAAGACATGCGCGCTGAGCAACTTCTGTTGCAGCAGGCCGCGATGGCCAGGCAAGCGGACAAGATCGCCCACCTGCAAAAATTCATCGACCGTTTCAAGGCCAAGGCTTCGAAGGCGAAGCAGGCGCAAAGCCGCGTCAAGGCGCTCGAACGCATGGAAAAGATCGCGCCAGTGCTTGCCGACGCAGAGTTCAACTTCGAGTTCAAGGAGCCGCTCAACGTCCCGAACCCGCTGTTGTCGATGCTGGATGCGAGCTTCGGCTATCCGGCGCCCGCCGACGCACCGCCGGGCACGCCGCCCACCGTCATCGTTCGGGGCATCAACCGATCTGTGCTGGCCGGTCAACGCATCGGCATTCTCGGTGCCAATGGCCAGGGCAAGTCCACGCTAGTGAAGACAGTGGCGCACGCGCTGGCGCCGATTGCCGGCGAAATCAGCGAAGGCAAAGGGTTGAACATAGGCTACTTCGCACAGCAGGAACTCGACGTGCTGCGTCCTCTCGACACGCCGATGGAACACATGATCCGGCTCGCCAAGGACACGCCGGCGCACATGCGCGCGCCCGGCCAGAGTGGTACCGAACAATCGCTTCGCACCTTTCTCGGCACCTTCAGTTTCAGCGGCGACATGGTCCATCAGGCAGTCGGCACGATGAGCGGCGGCGAAAAGGCCCGACTCGTGTTGTGCATGATCGTGTGGCAGCGTCCCAACTTGCTGCTGCTCGACGAGCCTACCAACCACCTGGACCTGGCTACCCGCGAAGCGCTAGGCATGGCACTCAACGAATTCGAAGGCACTGTGATGCTGGTCAGTCACGACCGGTCCCTGCTGCGAGCGGTATGTGATGAATTCTGGCTCGTCACCAAGGGTGGCGTCGAGCCCTTCGACGGCGATCTCGACGATTATCAGCAGTTCCTGCGCGACGAAGCTCGCCGCATGCGCGAGCAGGCTGCCGGAGCGTAGAGGCGCTTTGTTTGACGTGGTCGAGGGCCTTTACAGCCTGTCACGGCTGACGCAGTTGGCGAACGACATCGAGCGCACCCGACACCGGCGCGATGGCCAGACGCCGTAACCTGCGGGTGCTTGAGCTCATGCAGGAAGAGGCGCTTCTCGCTCGCGCTGATGGTGAACTGGAGATCGGGTGCGCCAGGTTGACCGGTGCTGTCGCGCAAGCTCGGGCGGTGAGCGACCACTGTCGCGAATATCAATGCCTTGTCTGGTTCGCGATAGTGAAACTCGAGCAGGAGGCATAGCGATGACGTCGTGCGACTGGACAGTTCGATCGTAGCGGCCGCACAAGAGATGGTCGCGACCTCAAATTCGCCGAACTCCTTGCATCTTTGTTGCGCGGATTGCTGAACGAACGCCGGCAGCGTTCGCGCAGAATGAGCGAGCTCGGGCGTGATTACGTACATGTTGACGGCTTTCGGACTACTATCCGCTTATGCTTGGACAAACTACTCTTTTACGGCGACTGAATGCCCGACTGAGTAGCAAGCGGCTCAGGGCAAAGGAGGGAAACATGCAACGCTTGGCGCGGTGTTCATGGATTCGTACCCCAAATCAATATTGCCTTCTGATGCGACCGTTCGTGCTTGGCCTGGCGTCTGCATACGCGATCGCGGTATCCGGGGCACCGCCGCTCCCTGGCGGCGGCCAGTTCGTCGCGGGCAGCGGCGCTATAACGACCGGCAGCCAGTCCGTCACGATCAATCAGACGTCGTCGCGGGGCGTCATCGACTGGCGCAGTTTTTCGATCGGGTCGTCTCGCACGGTGACCTTCGACAACGGTAGCGGCGCGACGCTCAATCGGGTGACGGGCGGCGATCCTTCCACGATCCTGGGGCAGATGCACGCGAGCGGCAGTGTCTATCTCATCAATCCGCACGGCGTGCTCGTGG
This sequence comes from Caballeronia jiangsuensis, assembly GCF_046030135.1. Lineage (NCBI taxonomy): Bacteria > Pseudomonadati > Pseudomonadota > Betaproteobacteria > Burkholderiales > Burkholderiaceae > Caballeronia > Caballeronia jiangsuensis. The sequence goes on along the minus strand of NZ_JAQQDB010000020.1, from coordinate 73,234 downwards.
CCCCCGGTGGCGTGATCGCGACGGGCGGGCGCTTCGTTGCATCGACCCTGAATATCGATCCGAACGCCTTCATGCAGGGCGGTCCGCTCGCGTTTTCGGGCGGAGGCAACGGAGTGGTGATCAATCTCGGCAAGATCGGTTCGAGCGGCGGCGACGTGTTCCTCGTGTCGCGCAAGTCGGTGATCAACGTCGGAAGCATTGATGCGCCGAAGGGAACGGTTGAACTGGTGGCAGGCAATCAGGTGCTGCTGCAGGACGCGTCCGCTGGCCAACAGGTATTCGTGCAGGCGGGAAGCGGCGGCACGGTGATGAACGCGGGCACGATCGGGGCGGCGCAAGCCAGCTTGCAAGCCGCCGATGGCAACGTGTATGCCCTCGCGGGCAACAGCGCTGCGATCCGCGCGACGGGCACTGCAACCCGCGATGGCCACGTCTGGCTCGTCGCGGACAAGGGCGAAGTTCATGCGGACGGCACGATCATCGCGACGAATGCGGACGGCAGCGGCGGCGCCGTCGACACGCGCGCAACGGCGCTCGACATCGGGAGCGCGACGGTGCTTGCGGGCCATTGGACATTGAGCGCACCGATCTTCACGATCGACGCGAACGCCGCCAATGCAATCTCGCGCAGCCTGGGCAAGGGCACATCCGTGGACGTTACGACCACAGGCGCGAACAGCGATATCACGGTGAGCGGCAACGTCGAGTGGCAAGGCGGCGCATCGCTTGCGCTGAATTCCGCGAATAGCGTGTCGATCGCCGCGGGCTCGGCCATTCGCAACACCGGCGGTGGAAACCTCACCGTTCGCGCCGATGCAACCGGCATCGACAACGGCGGCGGCATCGGCAATCAAGGCACGATCGACTGGTCGAGGAGCAGCGGCATCGTAAGTCTGCTCTACGACTTGAATGGCAGCTATTCGGCCGGAACGCTGCTCGCCAATCGATGCTGGCCGGGCTTGCCCTTCAGCGGCTATGTCACGCAGATCACCGCGTACACGCTCGTGAACAACGTCACGGATCTGATGAACGTGTCGCGGGATCTGAAGGGCAATTACGCCCTCGGCAAGGATATCGACCTGAAGACGACGCAGAGCACCTCCTTCACTCCGATCGCACCGACCGACACGGCGCCCTTCGCCGGGCAATTCGATGGCTTCGGCCATGTCGTCAGTAACCTGAATATCCAGGTCCCGGCTCAAGCGTACGTTCCTTATGCCGGGCTGTTCGGTGTCGTTGGAACGAGCGGCGTCGTACGGAACGTCGGGGTGGCGAACGCCGAGGTGGAGGGCGGTATCGGCGGCAGTTACGGCGCGCTCGCCGGGCGAAACGATGGCGTCGTCGCCTATGCATGGTCGACCGGTGGAGTGGGGTCGGGCGCGGCGTTCGGCGGCGTCGGGGGTGGCGGTCTCGTCGGGTGGAACAAGGGCACGATAGAACGGTCGTGGAGCGGCGCATCGGTCGGTGGCAATGGTTCGTATGGCGGCCTCGTCAACCAGAACGACGGCTGGATCGTGCAGTCTTTCGCGACCGGCTCGATCAACGTTGGCGGCTCGCACGCGAGCGGCGGCGGACTGGTCGCAAGGAACACGGGGGTGATTCAACAATCCTATGGCACGGGTCCTGTCGGCTCCTTGATGGGAGACGGTGCACTTGTCGAACACAACGCCAGCACGGGCATCATCGAAGAGTCGTTTGCCGTGGGGCGGTCGAGTGAGCGACCGACGCCCGATATCAACGGCGCGATCGCCACGCTGAACTCGGGGACGATCCGCAACGACGTGTACTGGAACAAGGAAACGACGAATCAGCTGAACGCGGTGCATGTCAGCGAGGGCGGTACGGCACCGCCCGCGACAAACGGACTGACCACTGCGCAGATGAGCAATCCGGCGAGCTTCGTGTCGTGGAACTTCGGGCCTTCAGGCGTCTGGGCGATGCCGGCGGGCGCGACGTATCCCGTGTTGCGATGGCAACTGACGGCGCATTGAGAACTCTTTGCGGCCCGTAACGTGGCCTCATTGAGCGACCGCGCTTATTCAGGATGCGACCTTGAGCGGGAGAAGCGCCGAGCGGGAGAAGAGGGTCGTCAAGACTCGTTCGCTGTCTTTTGAAGCCGACGTTCGACTGCACCACCGCATCGCGGAGGTCAGCAATGCGGCGCGCTGCAGTCCCAAAGCGGTTGAACGCTTTACCGATAGTGCGATCACGCTGGCCCGCATTCAGCATGTCCGCGATCTGCGCGTTCCAGACCATCGCATCAATCGAACGTCAAGCGGCGAACCTGCTTCGGTAGTACCGACACGCCGAGATCCTCCAGGAAACTCTCGCGCAGCGCGAGCGCTGCCGGACTCAACGACCTTCCGGTCGGCTCGACGAAGCCCACGGTGCGCTCGACAGGCGGTTCGTCAAGCGGAATAAAACGCAGCATGTCCCGATGTCGCTGCTGCGCGAGATAAGGCAGTACGGTGAGACCGACTTCACCCTCGACGGCCGAGAGCAGGGCGGTGGTGTTGGCGATGAAGATCTCCATCTGACCAATCGCATCGAGCAGGGATGCCGGCAGTGCGCGCATCGTGCCGTTGCCGATGAGCTGATAGCCAGACAGATCCTTCCACTTGATCTTCCGATGCCGGAAGAGCGGATGGCCCGCCTTCACCACGACGCACATCACATCGGACAGAAGCGGTGTGAAGCTCAACTCCGGCTCTCCCTTGGGCTCGCCTGCGATGCCGAAGTCGATCACGCCCGAGCGCACCCGGTCGTGATTATAGTCCGCGGTACCGTCTTCCACGTGCAATTCGATGCCGGGATAGCGCTGCGCGAAGCGGCTGATCGCGCGCGGCAGCATTTCGTGCGCGATGGATCGCACCGCGGCCACGCGCACGCGCCCATGCCGCACCCGGACGACGTCGACGGCCGAGCCGATCACGCGCTCGTAATGCTCGACCAGCTTGCGCGCCTCGCCGTAGAGCATGGTGCCGAAGGGTGTGGGCGACGCGTGACTGCCCTTCTCGAAGAGCGCGGCGCCCAGCGCGCTTTCCAGCTCCTTGATGGACAGCGACAGCGCGGGCTGGCTCCGAAACACGGCGTCGTTTCTTCATGTTGAGCAGCATGGCGCTCGTTCTCGTCTACGTTGCGCATTTGACGCATGCCGTGGTGCTCAACTTCCTTTTCGGAATTGCTGCCGCGATGATCGAGGCGCGGCGTCCCCGCATCGCGCGGGTATTGACCGGGACCGCTGCCACGAGCATTGCGCTCGTCGCGCTGTGCGCGACCGCTTTTCCGCTCGCCGAAGACTACGGCGTGGCTCAATCGCTGCTAATTTTCCCGCTGTTTATGTGCGTATGCTATGGCAACAGCATCTTCGGACTGTTGTCCAGGCCTTCGGCGCAAGTGCTCGGACTTGTCAGCTACGGCGTCTACCTGAATCATGGCGTGCTACTGTACGCCGGGCTGCAGTTCGCGAACCGCTGGTTCCCGATCGCGCAGATGAATACGTTCATGTACGGCGCGACCATGCTCTCGATCGGCGTGTCGATCACCTTGCTTTCGATGCTCACATACCGGTTCGTCGAATCTCCGTTCATGACCCGCCACCGACGGGCGCCGTCCGTGTCACGCGTGGCCGAGGTTTGAAGGCAAACGTTTCGATTTGGCAGAAACACGACGAAACGAAATGGCCAGTCCGATTCCAGCGATCGTCATCCGATGAGAAGGTTCGATTCAGCGTTACCTAAACGCTTTTTGACACAGTAGTACTAGATCCCGCCCGTGTACGCGAGCACGTCAAGAAATTGCGTCCCCGCATCGGCGAGCATGCCGGAATTATCGATCTTCACGACATGCGCATGCGATGGCAATTCAAACGCGGGGCGCCGCGCAAGACGCGCTTCAATCTGCCGCGCATCCTCGCGTCCGCGCCGCGCGAGCCGCGCGGCCAGAACCGAAGGCGTTGCATCGATATGCACGAAGCGCGCGTCGGGATAACGCTCGAGCGCGAGTCCCGCGTGCTGCCGCGAGCCGTTCACGACGACGGGCATACCGCGCGCGAGCCACGCATCCAGTTCGATGCCGATGCCATAGCGCAGCCCAAGACTCGTCCAATGCATCGCGAAGAGGCCGTAGGAAAGCCTCGAAATGAATTCGTCGTGCGTAAGCGCGATATGGTTCTCGCCGTCCGCGACCGTGCGCGTGATGTAGCGGTGCGCGAACATCACGCGCGCGCCGATACGTTCGCGCGCGAAACCGAGCAGCGAGTCCTTGCCCGCGCCCGATGGTCCCATCACGTAGATCAGCTTCGTGCTATCGACTTCGGTCATGCCACGTCCTGTGCGTTGTTGAACGGCAGGCGCTGCCATAACGTGAAGGGCGCGCCCGGCTCCGGTTCGATGAAAAGCGCCGCGCCATGCATCGGCAAGGGGCCGAGCATGTCGATGCGCCGCATCCATTCCGACACGATCGACGCGCGCGTGTTCGCATCGTCGAGTGAATCGGAGAGCGTCATGTGAAAGCGATACTCGTCGAACACATACGGATAGCCCCACGTGCGCAGAAGCTCGATTTGCCGCGCGCTCATGCCTTCCGCGATGCGCCGTTCGATGCTTTCACGCGAAGGCATCGCGCGCAGCGCGGAGAGGGCCTGCAGCGCACTGGCGGCGAGTGTGCGAAGCGTCGCCTCGTCGCTGGCCTCGGCGGGCCGCAGCGCGACGAAGCGGCCCAGTTCGGCGGCCTTCACAGGCATCTCGAAGCGCTGCACGGAGCTCGCCCATGCGAGTGCACAAGCGAGCACGTCCGCGAGTTCGATGCCGGGCGCCATGTGAAAGGGCGCGACGAGCGTCGCGTGCCAGCCGTAACGGCGCGGCGCGTGCGTCACGTCATGAGCGGCGGTTGCCATCTCGCGTCCGTTTTCGGGATCGCGCCCGAGCCATTCGCAACCGTCGCGCCACCACGCGGAGGACGCGGGCGGCGCGTAATAGAGCGCCACGCGCGGATGTCCGGCGACGCTCATCGATCGTGCTCGACCATCAACTGCACGCGATCCGCCGCGAAATGCGTGATGCCGTACTTGATCGGCACGCCGTCCTCGTCGACATCGACGTTTTCGACCCACAGCACCGGCTGCTGACGATTGATCTGCAAGCGCCGCGCCACATCCGACGAAGGCAGCACGCTGCCGATGCGGCTCCATTTGCGCGTGTAGTCCTTCACGCCGAACTGCTCCAGCGCGGCGCTCACGCCGCCCGCCGCTTCGATGGTCGCGGGCAGGTCGTTGAAGCGCGTGGCCGGATACCAGCTGCGCGCATAGGTCATCGGGATGCCGTCGGAATCCTGGCGCGTCTCGATCTGATAGACGAGCGTGCCCGCGCGCACGCCGAGCGCTTTCGCGACGGCCGGATCCGCCTTCACGCGCTCCGAGCTCAGCACGACGCCTACCGACGTGAGCTTCTGGCGGCGCAGGTTCTCCGTGAAACGCGTGCGGCGCCCGATCTGATAGTCGATCGCGCCCGGCTGCACGAACGTGCCGCGCCCCTGCTCGACGCTGACGAGGCCCGTCGCGGCGAGCCGCAACATCGCGCGGCGCACCGTATGACGGTTCACGTCGAAGCGTTTGGCGAGCTCGGCCTCGCTCGGCAGACGCCCTTCGTCGCCGAAGCTCTTCGCGGCGATCTCGGCGGCGAGGATCTGCTCGATCTGCCGCCAGACCGCGACCCCCGCGCCGCGCTCGACCGCATGAAGAGGCGCGGCATTTTCGTTCGATGTCATTGCGCTGTCATTCCTGTCGGTTTGAATATCGATCTATCGAATTGTAGTGCCCAATTCGTGATGGAAATGTGAAAACCACACCACATGACCAAACGTCTAGACGACTAGATAAGATGACGAGTAGCATATGACAGTCAGATCCTTTCGAACATAGGGAAAGCGATGGGTAATTCATTGGAGTCGCGGGGCGCTCGGGGTCGCCGCGAATGGATGGCGGTGCTGGCGCGCACGCCGCGCGATGCGCTGAAACAGGCGCTCGATGCCGCGCTCGACGGGGCGAAGGCGCCTGACTACGAGTGGCTGCGCGCGCCGGATATCGGGCTTGCGATGGTGCGCGGGCGCATCGGCGGCACGGGCGATGCGTTCAATCTCGGCGAAACGACCGTCACGCGAGCGACATTGCGACTGCGCACCGGTGACGGCGGCGCGCCGGTCGGCGTCGCCGTGCACATGGGCCGCGACAAGGAGCGCGCGACGCTCGCCGCGCTCGCCGACGCGCTCCTGCAAATGCCCCGTTATGCGGACAGGTTGCAGACGCACCTGATCGAACCGCTGGCCGCGCGCATCGCCGATGAACGGCGTCGCAAAGAGGCCGAAGCGGCCGCGACCAGGGTCGAATTTTTCACGATGGTGAGAGGCGAATGATGAGAATCGACATGACCCGGCTCGTGCCGGGCTTCAACGACACGATCCACGACGCGCAGCGCGTGTTCCGCGCGTTGCTGGATGCGTTGTCGCGTCCGGGCAGCATCGTCGCGATCGATGCCGCGCTGCCGGACAATCACGCGATGCGCGATGCGCTCGCCGGGCGCGTGCCGCTCGCCGCGTTCGCGTCGCTGCTTGCGCTGACGGATTATTCGACGCCGGTTTTCATCGAACACGAAGACGACGTGCTGGGCGATGCGCTGCGCTTTCACGCGAGCGCGTCCCTGACACGCGATCGCCGCGAGGCCGCGTTCGCCTATATCGACGATGCGCGCGACATGCCTTCGCTCGACGCGTTCTCGCACGGCGATCCCGAAGCGCCCGAGGATGCCGCGACGCTCTTCATCCGTGTGCCCTCGCTGACCGAAGGCGAGCCGCTCGTGTGGCGCGGTCCGGGTATAGCGGAGTCGCGTACGGTCGGCATAGCGGGCTTGTCGCGCGAGTTCTGGCGCGAGCGCGCGGCGCTCACCACGCTCTTTCCTTGCGGCATCGATTGCTACTTCGTCGCGGGCGGCTCGCTCGTCGGCCTGCCGCGTACGACGCACGTGGAGGTGAACTGATGTACGTCGCGGTCAAAGGTGGCGAACGCGCCATCGAACGTTCATGGGACGTGCTCGCGAAGCAGCGTCGCGGCGATCTCGCCGTGCCCGAGCTTTCCGTCGCGCAGATTCGCGAGCAGATGCGTCTTGCCGTCGCGCGCGTGATGACCGAAGGCTCCGTCTACGACGAAGACCTCGCCGCGCTCGCGATCAAGCAGGCCGCTGGCGATCTCGTCGAAGCGATCTTCCTGCTGCGCGCGTATCGCACGACATTGCCGCGCGTAGGCTACACGCTGCCGATCGATACGGAAGCGATGTGCGTCGAGCGTCGCATCTCGGCAGCGTTCAAGGATATCCCCGGCGGCCAGATGCTGGGCGGCACTTACGACTACACGCAGCGTCTGCTCGATTTCAGCCTGCTCGCCGAAGGCCAACAAGCTGGCGATGCACCTATCGCCAGTAAGGCAGCCGAAGAAAGCGCGATGCCGCGCGTGCTCTCCATGCTTGACAGGGAAGGCCTGATCGAGCAGGAGCGCGCGCACGAGAACGCGCCGCCGCCTGGCGATCTGTCGCGCGAGCCGCTGTCGTTTCCCGCCAATCGTTCGACGCGTCTGCAAAACCTCGCGCGCGGCGACGAAGGATTTTTGCTTGCAATCGGCTATGCGACGCAGCGCGGCTACGCGCACAGTCATCCGTTCGCGGGCGAGATTCGTCACGGTGAAGTGGCGGTGGAAATGGTCGTCGATGAACTCGACTTCGCGGTCGAGATCGGCGAGATTGATGTCACCGAATGCCAGATGATCAACCAGTTCGCGGGCAGCGGCGACGTGCCGCCGACCTTCACGCAAGGCTACGGCCTCGCCTTCGGTCATTCGGAGCGCAAGGCGATGGCCATGGCCCTCGTGGATCGCGCATTGCGCGCGGAAGAACTGGGCGAAACGATTGGTGCGCCCACGCAGGATCCCGAGTTCGTGCTGTATCACAGCGATAACGTGGAAGCGTCCGGTTTCGTGCAGCACCTTAAATTACCGCATTACGTCGATTTTCAGTCCGAGCTGGAATTGCTTCGCCGCCTGCGCGCGGCGCATCGCCCGGATGACAACAAGGAGAATGCGGCATGAACGCACTCACCGAAGGCTATAACTTCGCGTATCTCGACGAGCAGACCAAACGCATGATTCGCCGCGCACTGCTCAAGGCGGTGGCGGTGCCCGGCTATCAGGTGCCGTTCGCCTCGCGCGAAATGCCGCTTCCTTATGGATGGGGCACGGGCGGCTTGCAGGTGACTTCCGCGATCATCGGCGAGCGCGATACGCTGAAGGTCATCGATCAGGGCTCCGACGAGACGACCAACGCGGTGAACATTCGCCGCTTCTTCGCGCGCACGGCCGGCGTGGCGACCACCACGCGCACGGCGGACGCGACCATCGTGCAGACGCGTCACCGCATTCCGGAGACGCCGCTGACGGACAAGCAGATCCTCGTTTATCAGGTGCCGATGCCCGAGCCGCTGTACCGGCTCGAACCGCGCGTGACGGAGTGCAGGAAGCTCCATGCGCTCGCGGACTACGGCCTCATCAACGTGAAATATTATGAGGATATCGTGCAGCACGGCAGCATCGCGAAAACCTACGACTATCCGGTGCTGGTGAACGACCGCTATCTGACATCGCCCTCGCCGATCCCGAAGTTCGACAATCCGAAGATGCACATGAACGCCGCGTTGCAACTCTTCGGCGCGGGGCGCGAACGGCGCATCTATGCGATTCCGCCTTATACGAAAGTGAAAAGTCTCGATTTCGAGGATCATCCCTTCAGCGTGCAGAAGTGGGAACATGCGTGCGCGCTGTGCGGTTCGCGCGAAAGCTTTCTCGACGAAATGATCGTCGACGATCAGGGCACGCGCATGTTCGTCTGCTCCGACAGCGACTACTGTCACAGCCGTCGCGACGATGAAGAGGTGACGCAATGAACGCACTGCTGAAAGCGACGCGACTCACGAAGCGTTATGACGGACGCGGCGGTTGCGTCGATGTCGATTGCGATGTCTATCCGGGCGAAGTGCTGTGCATCGTCGGCGAATCGGGCTCGGGCAAATCGACCTTGCTGAATGCGCTCGCGTTGCGCAGCGAGATCGACAGCGGTGCGCTCACGTACACCACGCGCGAAGGCGAGGCGCTCGATCTTCTTACGCTCACCGAAGCACGCAAGCGTCTTCTGTCGCGCACCGAATGGGGCTTCGTGCACCAGAACGCACGCGATGGCCTGCGCCGCAACGTATCGGCGGGCGCGAACATCGGCGAGCCGCTGATGGCGATCGGCGCGCGCCACTATGGACGCCTGCGCGAAACGGCCACCGACTGGATGAGCCGCGTCGAACTGGATGCGGCGCGCATCGACGAATTGCCTTCGGCGTTTTCGGGCGGCATGCAACAGCGCCTGCAGATCGCGCGTAATCTGGTGACGGGGCCGCGCCTCGTGTTCATGGACGAGCCGACCGCCGGCCTCGATGTATCGGTGCAGGCGCGCCTGCTCGATCTGCTGCGCACGTTGACGAGCAAGCTGCATCTCGCCGCCGTGATCGTCACGCACGATATCGGCGTCGCGCGTCTGCTCGCGCATCGGCTGATGGTGATGAAGGACGGGCGCGTCGTCGAGAGCGGTCTCACCGACCAGGTACTCGACGATCCGCAACATCCCTACACACAGACGCTCGTCGCGTCGGTGCTGCCCGTTTGAGGTGCGAGACATGACCATGAATGCCTTTGTCACGAACGACAAGCTGATGCTCCAGGCGCACGGCATCGAAAAGACCTTCACGCTGCATCAGCAGGGCGGCGTGCGTATCGCCGCGCTGTCGGGCGTCTCGCTCGATGTCGAACGCGGCGAATGTGTCGTGCTCGCGGGCGCATCCGGCGCGGGCAAGAGCACGTTCCTGCGCTGCATGTACGGTAACTATCTCGCGACGCGCGGCACCATCGCGATCCGTGACGATAGCCGCGCAGCGCGCCATATCGTGCTGACCGAAGCCGCGCCGCACGAGATCATCCGCCTGCGCAATACGACGATGGGCTACGTGAGCCAGTTCCTGCGCGCGATCCCGCGTGTGTCGTCGCTCGATCTCGTCGCGGAGCCGCTCGTGTCGCGCGGCGTGGACGAAGACGAGGCGCACGCTCGCGCGAGCGCATTGCTCGAGCGCCTCAACGTGCCGCGACGTCTGTGGGCGCTCGCGCCCGCGACCTTCTCGGGCGGCGAGCAGCAGCGCGTGAATATCGCGCGCGGGCTGATCGCGGCGCATCCGCTGCTTTTGCTCGATGAACCCACCGCGTCGCTCGATGCCGAGAACCGCGATGTGGTCGCCGATCTGATCGTCGAGGCGCGCGAGCAAGGCGCGGCGATCGTCGGCATCTTTCATGACGAGGACACGCGCGAGCGCGTCGCGACCCGCATCGTGCGGCTCGCGAGCGTCAATGGCGCATCCGTTCAAACCGATTCCGGAGTGTTGCAGACATGCTGATCAAGAATGCGCGCATCGTGACGCGCGACGAGGAGTTCATGGGCACCGTGCGTGTCGCGGACGGACACATCGCGGAGATCGCGCCGGGCAATACGGCGGCGCGCGAAGCCGTGGACTGGGAAGGCGATTATCTGCTACCGGGTTTCGTCGAACTGCACACGGACAACATCGAAAAACATCTCACGCCGCGTCCGGGCGTGCTGTGGAATCACGAAGCGGCGATCATCATCCATGACGCGCAGGTGGCGTGCGCCGGGATCACGACCGTGTTCGATGCGCTCGGCGTCGGTTCGCGTCCCGAAGAGGGCGTGCGCGGCCGGGAGCTTCAGGTGCAATGCGCGAAGTCGATCGGCAAGTTCGTCGAGCGCGATCTCCTGCGCGCCGAACACTTCCTGCATCTGCGCTGCGAAGTGGGCACGACGGATGTCGTCGAAGTGTTCGATTCGCTGTCGTCTCATCCGCTTTTCAGGCTCGCGTCGGTGATGGATCACACGCCGGGGCAGCGGCAATGGCGGGACCACGAAAAGTGGCGCAAGTATCAGGAGCGTCACGGCAAGTGGAGCGACGAGCACACGAACAATATTCTCGCCGAGCTGGCCGAACAGCAGGCACGTTATGCGGCGAAGCATCGCGCGGATATCGTCGAGCGCTGCAAGGGCTTGAACATCTCGCTTGCGAGTCACGACGACACGCTCGTCGAGCACGTCGAGGAAGCGGCGCGCGACGGCATCGCGCTCGCCGAATTTCCGACGACATTCGACGCGGCCCGCGCCGCGCGCGAGCACGGCATCGCGACGATCATGGGCGCGCCGAACGTCGTGCGCGGCGGTTCGCATTCGGGCAATGTGTCGGCGCTCGATCTGGCGCGCGAAGGGCTGCTCGACATCCTCTCGTCGGATTACGTGCCGTCGAGTCTGCTGATCGCCGTGTTCGATCTCGTGAGCAAGGCGGGCTGGTCGCTGCCGCGCGCGGTCGCGACGGTGTCGTGGACGCCGGCGCATGCGGCCGGTCTGACCGATCGCGGCGCCATCGCGACGGGCCTGCGCGCAGACCTCGTGCGCGTCGCGTCGGTGGACGGCGTGCAGGTGCCGCGCGAGACTTATCGCGCCGGACGCCGCGTGGCCTGACGCCCGGCGCTTCATTTCCTTCCCGACAGCCACACGTCAGCGCTTCGTCATACGCGGGTAAGCCCGCGTTGACGAAGCGCAAGCTTGTTCAGTATTGTCACACGCGAGTTCGCTATGTGAATCGGTGTTCGTCTAACGAACTTTTTTCACCGATTCCGCGCGATTGACCGGTGGCTGCGGCCCGCATTACAACGAAAAAAACGCTTGCGGGAAGCGGTTTCAATTCCGGGATGCGACCTTTCCGGGCGCGCGCCCATCATTGAAAAGGGAATGAAGTGAGTAGAAGTCCTGCCGTGAACGTACAGACGTTCATCAACGATCATCCGTTTTCGCCGTTTCAGTGGCTCATCTTCGGGATGTGCTTCGTGATCGTCCTTCTGGATGGTTTCGATACCGCCGCGATCGGCTTCATTGCGCCTTCGCTCGTCACCGAATGGCAGATCAGCCGGCCGGCGCTCGCGCCTGTCCTGAGCGCGGCGCTCTTCGGGCTCGCCGCGGGCGCGCTGCTTTCCGGGCCGCTGTCGGACAAGCTCGGCCGCCGCGTGATGCTGCTCTCGTCGGTGCTGCTGTTCGGCGTCGCGTGTCTCGCGTCGTCGTTCTCCGCCGACATCACGCAACTGACGGCGCTGCGCTTCGTCACCGGCCTGGGGCTCGGCGCCGCCATGCCGAACGCCGTCACGATGATGGGCGAATTCTGCCCCGACAACCGCCGCGCGACGCTCATCAACCTGATGTTCTGCGGCTTTCCGCTCGGCGCGGCTTTCGGCGGTTTTCTCGCCGCGTGGATGATTCCGCATTTCGGCTGGCGCAGCGTGCTGATGCTCGGCGGCGTCGCGCCGCTCGTGCTGTCGGTGCTGCTTATCGCGACGCTGCCGGAATCGGTGCGCTATATGGTGGCGAAGGCGAAGCCCGTCGAGAAGATTCGCGCGACGCTCGCGCGCATCTCGTCGGACGCCGCGCAGGCGGGCTCGTTCTTCATGACCGAAGCCGCGCCCGCGGCGGCCGGGCAGAGCGGCATGAGCGTGGTGCTGTCGCGCTCGTACATCGTCGGCTCGATCATGCTGTGGCTCGCTTACTTCATGGGCCTCGTGATCTTCTACGCGTCGATCAACTGGATGCCGATCCTGCTCAAGGAATCCGGACTGACGCCGCAAAAAGCGACGCTCATCTCCGCGCTGTTCCCGCTCGGCGGCGTCGGCGCGGTGCTGTGCGGCGTGCTGATGGACAAGTTCAACGCGAACCGCATCATCGCGGCGTGCTATGCGCTGACCGCCGTGAGCGTGTATCTGATCGGTCAGGCGGTGGGCAATGTCGGCCTGCTCGTGCTCGTCGTGTTCCTCGCGGGCGTGCTGATGAACACCGCGCAATCGTCGATGCCCGCGCTGGCCGCTGCGTTCTACCCGACGCAAGGACGCGGCACGGGCGTCGCGTGGATGCTGGGCATCGGGCGCTTCGGCGGCATCGCGGGATCGTTCCTCGTCGCCGAACTGGCGCGCCTGCACTTCAGCTTCGGCGCGATCTTCGCGACGATCGCGGTGGCGGGGCTGGTGTCGGCGGTTGCGCTGCTGATCAAGCAGGCCGCGCATCCGCAGACGGCGATGGCGAGCGATCTCAAGTCGACGGAGCCGGTCGGGCATTGATTCGACACAGCACCGTGTAGGTCGTGGGCGCCCCGCGTGACTTCGGTCACGCGGGGCGTTTTCTTTTGTGCGGGTGCATTGCGACGCTGCCCGTACCCCTCAAGAACGCAATCCGCTTGCCGTTAATTTGCATACGGCTTTCGATTGCAGGGCCACGTTGCGCCTTCGCATGCAAACGTAAAACCGCCCGCGATCGGAAGCCGCAAAGCGAGCGCCTGCCCCGGCGCTTCCATCGGCTCCTTCAACCAGATCGTGAAAAAACTTTCCTTCAAGACCAAGCTCATGAGCACCGTGGGCTTCGTATGGCTCAGTCTGATTCTTCTGTGCGCGCTCAACGCGATCTCCACGAAACACTCGCTGATGCGCAACCGTGAAAACGCGCTCGCCGAACAGGTTCAATCGGCGACGAGCGTGGTCAGGTTCTATGTCAAGCAGGCGCAAAGCGGCGCGTTGCCGGAGGAAGACGCGAAGAAGCTGGCGATCGCCAGTGTGCGCGCGATCCGCTACGGCACGAGCGGTTATCTCGGGATCCTCGATTCGAAGATGTTCCAGGTGCTGAACCCCGTGCGCCCGGATACGGAAAACAAGATCAACGATTTCGTCGATGCCACCGGCAAGCATTTCACCGGAGAAATCGTGAAGCACGGTCTCGACGGCTCGCATATCACGACCTATCTCTATCCGAAGCCCGGCGAGACCGAGCCGCTGCAAAAGCTCACCTATGGCGACTACGTGCGCGAATGGGACTGGCACGTCTACACGGGCGCGTATATCGACGACATCGACGCGGCCTTTCACGCGATCGTGCTCAAGTCGCTGCTGCTCATCGGCGTGATCGGCGCGGCGCTGACGTTCGCGATGACGCTCATCATCCGCGGCGTGCTGAAGAGCATCGGCGGCGATCCGCGCGACGTGTCGATCGTCTGCCAGCGCATCGCGGCGGGCGATCTCGCGCAGTCCGTGCAGGTGAAGCCGGGCGACGATTCGAGCCTCATGCATTCGATGCACACGATGCAGTCGCGCCTCACGCAGACGATCGCGCAGATCAAGCTCGTCGCGGACGGCATCACGGCGGCGTCGCGCGAAATCGCCGACGGCCATCACGATCTGTCGTCGCGTACGGAAGAGCAGGCGGCGTCGCTGGCGGAAACGGCATCGAGCATGGAAGAGCTCACGTCGACCGTGCGCCTGAATTCCGACAACGCGGGGCAGGCGAGCGAGCTTGCGGCGAGCGCGTCATCGACGGTCGAAAGCGGCAGCGGTGTCGTGCTCGGCGTCGTCGCGACGATGGACAAGATCGCAGGCAGCTCGGAGAAGATCGTCGACATCATCGGCGTGATCGAAGGCATCGCGTTTCAGACCAACATTCTCGCGTTGAACGCGGCCGTCGAAGCCGCACGCGCGGGCGAGCATGGGCGCGGCTTCGCGGTGGTCGCATCGGAAGTGCGCGCGCTTGCGCAGCGGTGCGCTGCGGCAGCGAAGGACGTGAAGACGCTGATCGACGAATCGGTGACGAACGTCACGGCGGGGCAGGATCTCGCGCAGCAATCCGGCGATACGATGAAGCGGATTCTCACGTCCGTCACGCGCGTGAACGACATCATGAGCGAGATCTCGTCGGCGTCGTCGCAGCAGACGCAGGGCATCGAGCAAGTCGGTGTCGCGATCACGCAGATGGACGCCGTCACGCAGCAGAACGCGGCGCTCGTCGAGCAGGCGACGGCCGCCGCCGCCGCGCTCGCCGTTCAGGCCGAGGAACTTAAGAACGCGGTCTCGGTGTTCAGAACCTGAACGCCTTTCATCGAGGACACACCGTTTGCGAAACGTCAGACCGTGGCATGTCGCGTGCTGACCCGTACGGTGCGAATGGCCGCGGCGCGAGCGCCGCAGCCAGCAGGCAGATCAAGCCGCAAGCATCGCATTTTGCAAACCGCAAACAGGAGTGTCCGACATGAAACGTTTCGCCCTTTCCACCGCCGCTGGCGCTATCGCTCTCGTCTGTGCTTCCGCTTTCGCGCAGGACAATCCGCCGAGCTCGAACACGGGCCTGCAGGCCGGCGACAACGCGCAAACGACGACGCAGCACGCGCAGTCGAAATCGCACAAGACCTCGCATTCGAAGAAGATGCAAAAGAGCGCGACGAGCGCGGGCCCGTCCACCGATCCGGGCGGCACGGCGACGCCGAGCGGTCCGGGCGCGCCGGTCAGCGCGAGCGGCTCCGGCAAGTAACGGCCGACGCGCGATGACATGACGAGCGGGACGCCGCGTGGCGTCCCGTTCCCTTGAGGCGCTTGCTCAACGCACGAAGGTGCCGAGACCGTCCTCGTCGTAATACTCCAGCGTCACGCGATCGCTCAGAAACGATACCTTCGAGATCGTGCCGGGATTCGCGTTCTCGTTGACGAGCGTGAACGTGAAAACATCGCCGTCCCAGTGCGAGAGCGGCAGGGTCGTCGGACGCGGGCCGATGAGAACCGCGAGCGCGCCGCCCTGATCGACGACCTGAATCGGCCCGAAGTAATCGTTCTTGTACGTGCCGAGATACGTGGACAGCGCACGCGCGGGCAGCGGCGACGCGGGCGGCGTAGCACCGACGAGCGAGCCGCTCGGCGCCGAAAGCGGCGCGAGCGCTTCGTTGTAGAGCGCGAACCAGTCACGCTGGATCGAGCCGTATTGCACGAGATCGAAGAATTGCTGACCGAGCGCTTCCGGCACGCCGATCGGAAACGCGTTCGTCAGCGCGACGATCGCGAGATTCGTCGACGGCACGACCATGAAGCTCGTCGCGCCGCCCGCGCTGAACGCGCCGGAATGACCGTACGACGCGCGCCCCGCACTCGTCTGCCCCACGTTGAACCCGTAGCCGTAATAGCCCGCGGGACTGCCGTTGCCGGGCGGCGAGCTCTGGACCTGCGCGGTGATCGCGGCGGTGATCGCGGCTGCATCGACGACGCGGTTGCCGTTGAAGACGCCGGTGCCGAGCATCATCGCGAGCCACTTCGCCATGTCGTTGACCGACGCGCTCACGCCGCCCGCGGGCGATTGCGCATCGGGCATCGTCCCAAGACCCTGCACCCACTGATTGCCGCGCCTGACGTGCCCGGTCGCGCGATTTGCGCGCGCGATGAAGTCCGCATAACGCGAGCTGGTGCTCGTCATGCCGAGCGGCTTGTAGAGCATGTTTTCGGAGAGCGTCGCCCAGTCGATGCCCGCGGCCGCGGCCACGGACTCCGCCGCCGCCGTAAGCCCGAAGTTCGTGTAGAAGTACGAATGACGAAACGGATGCAAGGGCAGAAAGCGCAGCCGCTGCAGAACTTCCGTTTGCGAGTAGCCCATGTCTTCGAGCTTGTCGCCTGCGTGGTCGGGCAAGCCGGACTGATGCGAGTAAAGATCGCCGATGGTCACCGCCGCGCTGACGTCATCCTTCGACAGCGTGAACCACGGCAGATGCGCGCGCACCGGCGTATTCCACGCGATGCCGCCCGCGCCGACCTGATGCGCGACGACCGAAGCGCCCACCGGCTTCGACATCGACGCGAGCTGAAACACGGTATCGGCATCGACGGCCTGTCCCGAACCGACGAGCCGTGTGCCGAAGCCTTTCGCATAGACGGTTTGCGTGCCGCGCACGACGGCGACGGCCATGCCGGGCACGCCGGTTTTGCTCAGCAGGTCGTTGGCGAGTGTGTCGAGCTGGGAGAGGGCTGCGTTGACTTGCGCGTCCGGCACGGGGCCCGTTTGCGCGCCGTTCGAAGGCGAGGCGTTGGCGTCATCGGAATCCGAACCGCCGCCGCACGCGGCGATCGTGCTGCACAGTGCCGCGCCCAGAAAGCGGCGGCGTCCCTCTGAAGGTCTCATACTCGCGTCTCCCCGATGTCGCGCACGGCGCGCGCAGAGCGGATTCTATATTGGAAACTATCCGTCAGGCGCGTGTCGTATGAAGGAAAGGGAGAGACGCGTCGTGCTCGCCGCCTTACTTTGCGAACAGCGACGACATGTCGGCGAACGCCTTGATCTCGACGGCATTGCCCGACGGATCGAGGAAGAACATCGTCGCCTGCTCGCCGACTTCGCCCTTGAAGCGCACATGCGGCTCGATGATGAAGCGCGTGCCCGCGGCGCGCAGCTTGTCGGCGAGTTCTTCCCATTGCGGAATCGACAGCACGACGCCGAAGTGGCGCACCGGCACGGCGTCGCCATCGACCGCGCTCGTCGAACGATGCCCGGCTTCCTCGGGCGCGAGATGCGCGACGATCTGATGCCCATAGAAATCGAAATCGACCCAGGCGTCGGAGCTGCGGCCTTCCGGGCAGCCGAGCAATTCGCCATAGAACTGGCGCGCGGCGGCGAGACTGTGAACGGGGAACGCGAGGTGGAACGGCGGCATGGCGTGCTGGGTCGTGCTCATGGCGGTGAATCCTTTGATCGACGTGTGGGGAACGAGATCTCAGTGTATTGACAAATAAATGTGTTGAAAAACGATATATTGCGGGAGTCAGCCCCATTATTTTCGATGAATCGACATGCTGCGCGAACTTCAGACTTTCATCGCGGTGGCGCGCCACGGCACGTTTGCGGGTGCGGGCGCGCATATCGGCCTCACGCAATCGGCCGTGAGCGCGCAGATGCAGCGCCTCGAAGCGCATCTCGGCGTCACGCTGTTCGACCGCACCGGCCGTTCCGCGACGCTCAACAAGGCGGGCCGGCGCACGCTCGAACTCGCCGACGAACTCATCGCGTTGTACGCGCGTCTCGCCGAACCGGAGGGCGAGGACGGGCGCGGCGGCTCGCTTTCGGTGGGCGCGATCGCGTCGGCGCATGGGGCGCTGCTGCCTGACGCGATCGGCGCGTTCCGGCGCATGCTGCCCGCGTGGCGCATCCGGCTCGTGCCGGGCGTGTCGCTCAATCTGCTGGCGAGCGTCGATGCGGGCGAGATGGACATGGCCGTCATCATCCGCCCGCCGTTCTCGCTGCCGTCGGAACTGCGATGGCGCACGCTCGTCGCGGAGCCGTTCGTGTTGCTCGCGCCCGCCGCGAAGAAGGGCGTCCACTGGCGCGAGCTGATCGAGTCGGAGCCATTCATCCGATACGACCGGCGTTCGTTCGGCGGCCGGCAAGTGGACACGTTTTTGACGAAGCGCCGCATCGCGGTGCGCGACTCGATCGAAGTCGATGAACTGCCGGGCATCGCGCAACTGGTGGCGCGAGGCCTGGGCGTGGCGCTCGTGCCGGTGTCCGATGGCACCGGCGCATGGCCGCGCGGCGCGGTCGCGCTCGATCTCGGCGATGTCACGTTCCATCGCGAGATCGGTCTGGTCGAACGCGCGCGGCGCGTGCGTGCGGACGAGCCGGATGCGGCGGCGCGGCTTGCCGGCTGCATCGTCGAGGCGGCGGAGCAGGGCGGGGCGAAGACGCCCGTCAAACGCGCACGCGGGCGCAACCCGGCGCGCGGCATCGCCTAGAATGCGTTGCAGACGCGTTTCCTTCGGTGGCCTCCCATGGATGACGAGCGAAATATCGGCGACACGAGAACCCGCCTCGCGGATACGGCGCTGACGTTCGCGCAATCGGGCGCGCGTCGCGGGCAGGCGGCGCTCGCATGGCTCGATCGCGTCGATCCGGGCACGCATCGGCGCATCAAGGGCTTGCGGCTCGTCACCGCGTACGGGCTCGCGGCGTCGCTCGGCGCGTTGCAGGACGTGACGCAGAGCGTGCCGCCGGGCGTGTCCGTCGGCGCGCTCGCGGGCGGCTTTGCGCTGTGGGCGAGCGTGTCGGAGGCGCGCACGACGCGCTTCGAGTCGAGCCGCGATCTGGCCGTTCTGTGCATCGCCGCTGCGTTCGGCGCGCTGACCTTTGCCCTGTTCGGTTCGACGTTTCGCGAGTTCGGGCGCGGCGGCGCCGAGCTGATTCTCGTGACGGGCGCATTCTTCGCGGGCTATCTGAAGCGTTTCGGGCTCGCCGGCGCGGGCATCGGCTCGCAGCTTTATATCGGGCAGCTTCTGGCCTACGGGATGGATCTCAGGCCCGGCGATTCATGGGCGATTCTGATCGCGCTGCTGATCGGGATGCTCGCGGCGATCGTGCCGCGCGTATTGAGCGGGCCGGCGGAGCATCCGGCCTTGCTGCCGGCGCTCGCGTCCGAGCCGGCTTACGGGCGTCACGTGATATCGCCCGCAACCGCGATGGGCTTGCAGGCGGCGTGCGGCGCGCTCGTCGTCGTGGTGCTGAATCGCGCATTCGGGCTGGCGGAATCGGCGTGGGCGATCACGGCTTGCGTGTACGTCGTCGCGACATCGGCGGTCGGGACGGCGGAGCGCGTGCGGCGGCGCATCTACGGGACGCTCGTCGGGGTGCCGATCGGGATCGTGTGTTTGCCGCTCGCGGAGCACTGGCCGCTCGTGGTGTGGGCGCTGTCCGCGTTCGCGATGATCGTCTATGCGATGGCGTTGCCGGAGCGGTATGACATCGCGTGCGGGGCGTTCGCTTTCGTGCTCATCGTGACGATGGCCGCGAGTGGCGTGCATTCGGTGGAATTGCTGACGGCGCGGGCTTGGGAGACGCTTCTTGGCGGGGCGCTGGGGCTGGTTGCGTCGAGGGTTATCTTTCCGTTGCGGGTGGTGAGGGAGTGAGGGGGTAGGCGTTGTCCCTATACGGGGCAGCAGTCACTTTCTATCAGCTGATTGCCGAGATGCCCACCTTGGAACTTGACCTCGGCTATCCGATCGCCTTGATAACCGGCTTGACGCGAGGATCGTTGCAGAGTCGATCGCAACCGCCTTCGCATATCGGATACAGAGTTACTCCAAGCTGATGAATGTCCAGATTCCCGCTCGAATCGTGAGCTTCCTCTTCACTTAGAACGTGCGGCTCGATCCAGAAATTCTCTTCTCGTATGCCAAGCTGAGACAGATAGGTTTTGAGATTCTCTCCTCGTTTTTTCACAAGTTCTTCCGGATTTCTCTCGTGAACGTATGCCGCAGGTTGCACGACGCCTCGAATTTGCGTGTCCGGCCATGTACGAGCCTCGATAACCATCTCGGCGATTTTCACCCGGTCCGAATTTGGGATTTCTACCGAATTGAGGGGAATCTTGCTTTCCATGAATTCCAGAACCTGGCAACTTATCGCGCTGCCCGAAAACAGCAAAAGAGCAAGAAAGAGACTGGCTGATTTAGCGGTTAGTATTCTCATGAGACTTGGCTAGTTTGCAATATAGCAAGCGATATTGTCGGCGTTATTTATCGTTTGATCTGGCCTTCTTTGAGCCCAGATCGACAGTCCTGTGCCGGACCCATACATGGCATCAGCGGAATCAAATGTATCGATATAGTGCGTACATTCGTGAATGAGTGTTTTTAGTTTCGAGTCCTTGGTTGAGTTCGTATCCGGTAAGGTGCAGAAGCTCGGATAAATGGCAACGACCCGCTTTGATGAGTCGGGTTTGCAAACCGATGCGGCGACGTTCGGATCTACCGGGGCCGGGGTGCATGACAGATAAATGTTTAGATCGTCATCGAATCTGACGATCTTGTGCGGCTGAAGCTCTTTCAATGCGACCTGTAGTCGGGGGAGCCCATGAAGCAGGATTTGACGAGTGTCTTCATCAGCTTTGCCAAACCATGTTTGAACGCGTTCGCGCTCACGTGTCCAAACCGTGGCAAGCCCGATCATTCGAAGATCGATTAACCTCACGGCTTCGTCACGAAGCTTCATCACAAGTGCGCGGAACTCGGCATTGCTCATATTCGAACATATACGTGCGGTGTTGACATACACATCCACCGAGGAATCTTCGACGATATTGGTCATTGATGCGTGGACAGGAAAAAACTCTCTGGTCATTACTCGGCGTCTCCGATTTCCACGATGATTCGTTGCGCCGCATTGGTCTTGATGCGTAGCATCCTGCCCGCTGCATCGGTAACGCCTTCCACCATTGTCCCGCCGTCGCTAGTTAATCGATAAGACACGTTAGCAAGTGGCTCGCCGCTCGCGCGGTCGCGAAGCACGTACGCTTCATCGAAGACGGATACGAGCGACGCCGCCATTGCAGTCCCGCCGCTCGCCGTCGTGCGAGAACCGACTATTCCAAGTGTCTCGGCCAGATCGTCGTGCCATGCTTCTCCCGCGAGTCTTGCGAAGATACGCGGATGGTCCGGGCAGCCACAAATCACGACGTCGTTCTCCAGCGCGATTTCGCTTGCCCCTATGGTCATGCGACGTGGTCCGCCTTCCTTGGCGATATAACCGGTTGTCTTGCAGACTGGGCAATAGGCGGCGCCATTGATAAGCGCGGCCTGATGCCCTGCGCCCAACGTGAACATCATCCCCTTGTAATCGCAAATTTCCCCGTCGTTACTGAGCTTGTCACCGACAACCGCAATTCGGCGCATCATGATCTGCCTCGGCGACATGTTTCGTTGTGCTTTGTTAATGTCACGTATCTCAACTCCGCCATATTGATCTGGATAACTAACGTATCTGATTTAAAGGCGGGGCGAAACAGGAAGACGTTACTTTTTGTCGGCGAAATTGCGCAAAGTTGACGCTTCCTGGATTCAAGCGGTGTACGAGCAGGTACCGCCCCTCAACGTTCCGCCACCTTCTCCAACAACCGATCCAGCACCTCGAAATCCACCGGTTTCACCAGATGCGCATCGAACCCCGCCTGCGCGGAGCGCTCCTTGTCGCCCTCCTGCCCGAACCCCGTCATCGCGACCACCGTCGCACGCCCGACGAGCCGTTGCGAGCGCAGCGTCCGCAGCACCGCATACCCATCCATATCCGGCAACGCCAGGTCGAGCAGAATCAGCTCCGGCGGAAAATGCCGGACGACATCGACGCCTTCCTTGCCGTGATACGCGATGCGCACGTCATGCCCCTTCATCTGCAGCAACATCGCGAGGCTGTCGGCTGAATCGCGGTTGTCGTCGATGACCACGATGCGCAGACCATCGCCCACGGCCTGCGTCGCATTCTGCGCGAGCACGCGATGCGGCCGCGGCGCATCGTCGTCGGAAGCGTAGGGCAGGCGCACCGTGAACGTGCTGCCCTGATTCGGCCCGCCGCTCGACGCGCTGATCGAGCCGCCATGCATCTCGACGATAGACCGGCACAGCGTAAGCCCGATACCGAGCCCCGCCTCGCCGGGATTCAGATAGTGATCTTCCTGCACGAAGAGATCGAAGATGGACGTGAGTCCCTTCTGCGAAATGCCGCGCCCCTTGTCGATCACCTTCAGCAAGAGCGCGCTCGTCTCGCACTCGATTTCAACGATGATCGTGCTCGCTCGCGGCGAGAACTTCGACGCGTTGTTCAACAGGTTCTGCACCACCTGCACGAGCCGCGTGCTGTCGCCCACGACATGCACCGGCGTCTGCGGCAGCTTCGTGACGACGCGCTGCGCGCGCTCGTCGGTGAAAGGATGCACGAGCTCGATGCTGCGCGCGACGATATCGCTCACATCCACGCGCGCCATGCGCAGATCGATCTTGCCCGTGGTGATGCGGCCCATGTCGAGCAGATCGTCGACGAGCCTGCCGAGATGCGATGTCTGCCTGTCGATGATGTCGCGGCACGCGGCGACGCGCTGCGGCATGTCCGCTTCCATCTGCATCACGCCGATGGCATTGCGCACCGGCGCGAGCGGATTGCGCAACTCGTGCGCGAGCGTCGCGAGAAACTCGCTGATGCGCCGCGACGACACTTCGAGCTGTTCGAGGCGCTTGCGCTCGCTCATGTCGCGCGTGACCTTCGCGAAGCCGCGCAGCACGCGATGCTCGTCGTACACCGCCGTGATGATCACGTTCGCCCAGAAGAGCGAGCCGTCCTTGCGCACGCGCCAGCCTTCGTTTTCCACGCGTCCCGTGCGAATCGCGGTCTGCAGTTCGATCTCGGGGATGTTGGCCGCGAGATCCTCGGGGCAATAGAACGTCGAGAAGTGCTTGCCGAGAATCTCCGACGGCTGATAGCCCTTGATGCGCATCGCGCCCGTGTTCCAGCTCGCGATATGGCCGCCCGGATCGAGCATGAAGATCGCATAGTCGCTCACGCTTTCCACGAGCAGGCGAAAGCGCTCCTCCGACAGACGCAGCTTATCCTCCTCGGCACGCTTCGCAGTGAGATCGCGCGTGCACTTCGCGTAACCGATGATCTCGCCCTTCGTATTGCGTGCCGCAGTAATGACCACGTTCGCCCAGAACAGCGTGCCGTCCTTGCGCACGCGCCAGCCTTCATCCTCGAAGCGGCCGGTCGCGTACGCCTGCTTCAGCTCGTAATCGGGCCAGCCGCGCGCCACCGCTTCCGCCGGATAGAAGCGCGACAGATGCTGGCCGATGATCTCGTGCGCCTCATAACCCTTGATCTTGCGCGCGCCCTTGTTCCAGCTCGTGATGCGGCCGCTCAGGTCGAGCATGAAAATCGCGCAGTCTTCGATCGCATCGACGAGCGCGTGATACTGCGAGTCGCTCAGCGCGTGCTCGATCGAAGCCGGGCCTGCGACGCCGAGCTCCGGGACGGCTGATCTCGATCTGGTCATGGTTAGGGTCGTCAGCGCAGCGGTGAAGTGATGGATCGCGGTTCGGCCTGGCTGACGCACGAGGGTGGACGTCTGCTGGACAAAGCCGTCCACACAGTTTACCCGCTGATGGCGTCGCGCACCGATACCTTTGTAACAAGCGGTCGCCAGTGGCGCCGTCACGGAAACGTCCCTTGACAGTGCGCGGCGTGGTTTATAGCTTTAATCATTTCATATCCGAAAGAGAGCCTCGCTCATCCGTCGGATTGCCCGCTCGACGCATCCAGCGAACTCCCGTCTGTCGTGCACCGCATCGACGTCTGCAAACGGAGGCTCTCATGGACCGTCGCCGCTTCCTCTCGCTGTCCACGTTCTATACCGTCGCGGCCGCCACCGGCACGCTCGCGGCCTGCCATTCCGGCGATCACGACGACGGCGGCAATCCTGGAAGCGGCGGTTCCACGCCGCCGCCGGCGGGCGCGTTCGCGTTCCCGCAAGGCGTCGCGAGCGGCGATCCGCGTGACGTCTCGGCGGTATTCTGGACCCGTTGCGTCGCGAACGGGAGCAACGCGGCGGCATCGCCGTCACCCGTCGCGCTGACGCTGCAAGTGTCCGCGCAGCAAAACTTCGCGCAGCTCGTCGCCAGCGTGCCGTTGAGCGCCGTGACGGATTACGACTTCACGGTGCGAACCAAGGTCACGGGCCTCACCGCGAAGACGACGTACTACTACCGTTTCGTCGCGGGCAGCGACGTCAGCGTAACGGGCACGACGCGCACCGCGCCCGCCGCGAACGAAGCGATCCCGCAACTGCGCTTCGCATGGTTCGTGTGCCAGAACTGGAGCGCGAATCACTGGCAGGCGATGTCGCTCCTGGCCGCGGAAACCGATCTCGACTTCGTCGTGCATCTCGGCGATTACATCTACGAGGCGGGCTTTGCCGCGCAACCCGGCACCGTGGAGCCCGCGCATCCGGCGATCACGCTGCCGAGCGGCGGCACCTACGCGAATACGCTCGACGACTACCGCACGCTGTATCGCACGTACCGGGGCGACGCGCGCCTGCAGAACGTGCATGCGCGTTTTCCGGTCATCGCGATCTGGGACGATCACGAGTTCTCCGACGACTGCTGGCAGGATCATCAGACCTACACGAACGCGAACCTGCAACAGACCGCGCGCCGCCGCAATGCGAATCAGGCGTGGGCGGAGTATCTGCCCGTCGACTGGGGCGACGTGTCGTTCGATCTCAACAACGCGGCCTACGACAACATCCGCATCTATCGCGACTTCCACTTCGGCTCGCTGATGCATCTCGTGATGACCGACGAGCGGCTTTATCGCGACGATCACGTCGTCAGCGAAGCGGCGATCGCGCAGGCGCTCGGGCACGATCCGGTCAACGGCAACGATCTCGTCGGCTCGCGCTATTTCGTGCCGCAGCCAGTGCTCGCGCAGTTCGAGGCAGCCGATACGCAGCGGCTCGGACGCGTGCCGTCGATCTTCGGTCCCGCGCAGACGCAATGGTGGAAGGACACGCTGAAGGCATCCACGTCCATATGGAAAGTGTGGGGCAACGAAGTGATGATGAACCGCCTGTGGCTCGATCTCACGTCGATCGCGCCGGTGCCCGACAACGTCGTGTTCGTGCTCGACTGCGATGCGTGGGACGGCTATCCGTCGCACAAGGCGGATCTGATGTCGTTCGTGAAGACGCAGAACATCACGAACCTTGTCGCGATCACGGGCGATCTGCACGCGTTCCAGGCGGGCATCGTGCGCGACGTGCCCGATCCCGCGAAGGGCACGCCGGTGATGATCGATCTGATGTCGGCGGGCATCAGCAGCCAGCCCTTCTTCGAGGACGTGAAGACGTATTCGGCGGGCATGCCGCTCGCTTCGCTGATCAGTTCTTCCGCGCTGTTCGACAGCTTCATCCGCCAGAACAATCCGGACATGCTGTACGCGGATCACGATGGCATCGGCTATGCATCGGCGACGGTCACGCCTACGCAGTTCATCGCGATCTTCAACAAGGTGAAGTTCCTCAACGCCGACGGCACCGCGCCGCAGAGTCCGCTGCAAAAGCGCACGCGACTGACGATCAATGCGGGTGCGGTATCCGTCGCCGTCGAGGACAACATCTGAATACGCAACGCGCTCCATACATAAGGCATCGATCCATCCATTCCTATCCTTGCTTTTGAGGGGATTTCAACGCCTGTCCGCGCACGTAGACTGCGTGGACATTTCAGAAGGTCGTTTGCTGGCAGGCAGTGCAATGAGGCCGATTGAAGTGACCATGTGAAACCCTCAGGAGCACTATCATGACCGGCAATCTCAAAGGCATCATCTTCGTCGCGGCGCTCGCGGGCGCTTCCTATGCAATGGCGAGCGGCTATGGACCCGCGCCGTACTACTCGCCGATGGACGGCGCGCCCATGTCGCAGCAAGGCATGAACATGCAGACCATCGCGCAGGACGCGCAGCAAAGCAACGATGCGAGCGTCGATAAATCGAAGCAGGACACCCCCCTAATGCAAGCGCAGGACTGAGTGCGATTGCATGACTTCGCGTCCTGCCGGTCACGCCGGCGGGACGCGCTCGTGGGTCGAGCCTGTGGCAGGCAGTGTGAATGGGCCCATGAAGTGAATCTTGGAAACCCTCGGGAGCACTACCATGACAGGAAGACTCATCGGCATCGTCCTCGTTGCGGCGCTGATCGCCGGATGCTATGCGCTTGCGCGCGGCCACGGCCCCATGACGTACTACATGGACGACAACGCGCTGTTGTCGCGCTATCTCGCCGATACGGAAACGCTGGCGAGCGACAGCCAGCCAGCAAGCGCGAGCGTCGCAACGGTGAAGCACGAAAGCCCGCTGCTTCAGTCGCAGGACTGAAGACGCTCAGCGCTCGCCGAGCAGCGTGCGCAACATGCGTTCGGGATTCGCGAGAAACGCGCGCGTCACCTTGAAGTGCTCGGTGTCTTCATAGGCGACGCGCTCGATGCCGTTCGCGGTGAACTGATAGATCCACGCGTCGGGGTAAGCCATGAGAATCGGCGAATGCGTGGCGATGATGAACTGCGAATCGTCGTTGACGAGATCGTGAATGCGCGCGAGTGCGGCGAGCTGGCGTTGCGGCGACAGCGCGGCCTCGGGTTCGTCGAGCAGATAAAGCCCTTGTCCGCCGAAGCGCTCCATCAACAGCGTGAGAAACGACTCGCCGTGCGATTGCTCGTGCAGCGACTTGCCGCCGTATGACGAAATGATAGGCGGGCCGAAGCCGGGTTCGTCGTCGAGCTGTTCGATTTCCGTCGCCACGTTGAAGAAGCTTTCCGCGCGCAGAAAGAAGCCATCGCGCGGCCGTTTGAATCCCTTAGCGATGCGCAGATATTCATGCAGCGGCGCATGCGACGCGCGCGTGCCGAAGCGAAAGTTCTTCGTGCCGCCCTCGGGATTGAAGCCCATCGAGGCAGCGATCGCCTCCAGCAGCGTCGATTTGCCCGAGCCGTTTTCGCCGACGAGAAACGTGACCTTCCGATGCGGCTCCAGAGTGTCGAGCGCGCGCACGGCGGGCAGCGAAAACGGATAGGCGTCGAACGGAGGCGCCTTGTCGCGCAGCAGCGTGATGCGGCTGATGAACTGGGTCGAGAGCATCGCCGCGCGTCTAGTGGAAGGCTTGATTCGCGGCGTTTTTCGCGGCATTCGACGCGCCGTCCGCGCCGACTTTCTCGACCGTTTCCTTCGCGCGTCCGATCTCGATCTTCGGCATGAACAGCATCGCGACGACGGTGCCGAGCGCGGTCACGAACATCGCCGTGAACGTCAGATGCAGCGAGTGATGCAGCACGAGACGGATCTCGTTGTTGGCCGTAAAGTCGCCGGGCACGGACGAAAGCAGTTGCTTCAACTGATCCGCGTGCACGGGCGGCAGTCCGTCCGTATGGATGAGGCCGTAGTTCTGCACCGCGCCGAACACGGCCGCGCCGAGCGTGTTGCCGAGATTGCGCGAGAACAGGTTCGATGCGGTCGCGCTGCCGCGTTCGTGCGGCTGCACGATTTCCTGAATCAGGATGAGACACGACACGCTCGTGATGCCCATGCCGAAGCCCAGCACCGCCGAGCCGACGCCCGCCCAGACCGGGCTCGATTGCGGACCGAGCAGCACGAACGGCAGCGCGCCGAGCGGAATGAACACCGGGCCGATCATCAGGAGACGCCGCAACCCGATGCGGCTGAACGAGCGCGACGTGAAGGTCGCGCCGCTCGGCCAGCCGATCATCATCATCGTGAGCGCGAGGCCCGCTTCCACCGGCGTGCGATGCATCACGCCCTGCACGTACATCGGCAGGAACGTGGTGAGGCCCATCATCGCCATGCCGGCGAGCAGGGTCGCGACGTTGCTCGCCGCGATCGGCCGATGCGACCACAGGCCGAACGAGATCATCGGATCGGCGGCGCGGCGCTCCTGAACCACGAAGCACACGCTGGCGAGCACCAGCACGGCGATCTCGGTGGCCACGCGTGCATTGCCCGCGTGGCCGGCATCGGTGAGCGTCATCATCAGCGCGGCGACGGCCGTCGTGAAGAAGAATGCGCCCGCGAAGTCGATCGCCGGGCGGCCGTGGCGCTTTTCCTCGTGAAGGAACAGGATGAAGAGCAGGGCGGCCAGAATGCCGATCGGCACGTTGATCCAGAAAATCCACGCCCACGAGAACTGGCGGATCAGAAGGCCGCCGACCATCGGGCCGAGCACGGCGGACACGGCCCAGACGCTCGCGAGATAGCCCTGCACCTTGCCGCGCTCGCGCGCCGGATAGAGATCGCCGACCACCGTCAGCGCGACCGGCAGGATCGCCCCCGCGCCGACGCCCTGGATCAGCCGGAACACGATCATCGCGGGCATCGACCAGGCGAAACCCGCGAGCACCGAACCGATCAGAAAGATCGCGATGCCCGCGAGGATCGCCGGCTTGCGGCCGTACAGGTCCGCGAGCTTGCCGAACACCACCGTGAGCGCCGTCTGCGTGAGCAGGAACGACGAGAACACCCAGCTATAGAGATTGAGGCCGCCGAGCTGCGTCGCGATTTGCGGCATCGCAGTCGAGACGATGGTGGCTTCGATCGCGACCATGGCCATCGAGGCCATGACCGCTGCAATGACGAGGGGACGAACGGTTTTTCTGGTCTGTGACATGCGGTGATGGAATGGCATATCGCGCGCCGCGCGGATCGAAGAACGATGCGCGCAAGCGGGCCATGCTCGAAAGATGGAGATGCGGCGGCGACGCTCAGGCTTGCGGAATCCTTGCAGCCGAAGCAATGTCGCCGATGAATAAGCGCCGGATGCAATGTTATCCCGCCACGGGAATCGCTGCTCGACGAAGCGCGCGGCGCGCTCATTCAACGCTAATTCTTCGCGCTTACGCTTCTTTACGTGGACGGGCGGCGCGCTTCCCCGGCACTTCGCGGCCCGCTCCACGTTTCTCGACTCTCCTCAGCCCCTGGCGTCGGCCGTCATCGGACCGACGCCTTTTTTCTTCTGCGCGCTCAAGACGCAACGGTCACGCACATGTCGTCTTTCAGACCGAAATCTCCGGCAATGTCGCCTAAAATCGAACGGACTGTTGAATCGCCCCGTTCCTTTCCGAAGCGGCGGACCCGAATGATCAAATCACTGAAGAATCAACTCGTCGTCGCGCTCGGGCTGCTCGTGAGCGTGATCGGCGTCGTGCAGGGCGTGAGTTCGTATCAGTTGAGCCAGACCGGCATGAGCGCGCTGCTCGACATGCGGCTCGAACAGGTGGCGGCCCGTCTGCGCGAGGGACTCGCCGAAAGCCTGCCGAAGAATCCCTCACGCGGCACGCAGGACGAGCGCGACGTGGTCGCCGTCGTGTGGAAGCCCGGCGAGGATGTGCCGTTCCGCACCACCGACCCGTCGCTGCATTTTCCGCGTGACGCGCAGCCGGGCTTTTCCGGCGTCGACGTCAACGACGAGCACTGGCGCATCTTCACGCGCCAGGAGCCGACCATGACGATTCAGGTCGCGCAACGTTCGTCCGTGCGCCGCGAGATCACGCAGGAAGCCGCGACGCAAACGCTCTGGCCGATCGCCGTCCTGCTGCCGCTCGTGTGGATCGCGGTCGCGCTCATCGTGCGGCGCTCGCTGCGTCAGCTGAACGAACTCGGCGCGGAGGTGCAGGCCATCGACATGGGTCATCTGCAACCGCTGCCGACGGTCGGCGTGCCCACGGAGATCGAGCCTTTCATCCATTCGATCAACACGATGATCGAGCGCCTCGCGACATCGATCGAAAAGGAGCGCAAGTTCATCGCCGACGCCGCGCACGAGCTGCGCACGCCGCTCACCGCGCTTCAGCTTCAGGCCGACAATCTCGCGCCGCATATCGTCGCCGGCAATCAGGAGCGCTTTCAGGAACTGCGCAAGGGCATCGCGCGCAGCGGCAAGCTCATCGCGCAACTGTTGCGGCTCGCGCGCGCCGATGCGCCGGTGAACGGCGCGCCGCTTGCACGCGTGGATCTCTCGGAAGTGGTGACCGACGCCGTCGCCGACGTGCTGCCGATCGCCATCGCGCGCGGTATGGACATCGGCGCGGAGGAAATGGTGAATGCGCACGTGCGCGCGGTGGAGACGGACATCGGCATGGCGGTGAAGAATCTCGTGTCGAACGCGGTGCGCTATACGCCGGACGGCGGCACCATCGACCTGCGCATGCGGCGTGACGGCGACATGGTGTGGATCGATGTGGTCGATGACGGCCCGGGCATCGACGAAGCACTGCTGCCGCGCGTGTTCGACCGCTTCTTCCGTGCGAACCCGGACGTGGAGGGCAGCGGCCTCGGCCTGTCCATCGTGACGGCGATCGCCGCGCGCTACGGCGGCGACGTCACGCTCAAAAATCGCGCCGACGGGCACTCGGGCATCGTCGCTTCGATCGGCTTTCCTGTCGAGGAAGTCAGCGAGAACGCCGCCGTGCCGGCATTAAACACATAAGGATTTGCGCGCGCTTTTGCGCCGATTACAATGCATTCGCTGCGTGGCGCGAAGTGATCGTCATCGATCGGAAAAGAATCGAAAAGACCGGTCGTGCGTTTCATATCCTTCGGCCGCATTCCGGGCGCGTGGCGCGCGCCATTCTCGCGACGCGCGAGGTGGAACATGCGAATTCTCCTGATCGAAGACGACGTGCAGATCGGCACGAGCCTCATGCGTGCGCTCAAGGACGCGGACTACGCCGTCGACTGGGTCCGCGACGGCAACGCGGGCCGCGAGGCGCTCGACGCCGCCGAATACACCGTGGTGCTGCTCGATCTCGGCCTGCCGGGCATGACGGGCATCGAGTTGTTGCGGCAGGCGCGCACGGCCGGCAATGCGACGCCGGTGCTGATCCTCACCGCGCGCGACGATGTCGACACACGCGTTCAGGGCCTCGATCTCGGCGCCGACGACTATCTGCTCAAGCCCTTCAACATGCCCGAACTGCTCGCGCGCATCCGCGCGGTGCTGCGGCGCAAGGCGGGCTACGCGGTCTCGCGCCTTGGCGACGATTCCATCTGCCTCAATCTCGATCAGCGCACGCTCACTTGCGGCGAGACTTCGGGCGTGCTCTCCGCGCGTGAATTCGCGCTGATGCACGCGCTGCTGGAACGCCCGGGCACGATCTTCTCGCGCGATCAACTGGAAGACCGCCTTTACGGCTGGGGCAAGGAAGTGGAGAGCAACGCGGTCGACGTGCTGATCCATTCGGTGCGCAAGAAGTTCGGCGCGGGCGTGATCCGCAATGTGCGCGGCCTCGGCTGGACCGTGATGCTCGGGCAGGCGGGCCGTGAGGAAGCCAAGTAGCGCACGTTGCATGAGCGGCGCGGCTCATGGCTGATCGTGATGTCGCCCGAGCGCGCCGCAGAAGTACATGCTGTAGTCGTGATCCTGCGTTTCGACCTGGCGCATGCGGCGTTCGAGATCGGCGAGATCGTTCGACGACGCGAGATAGGCATCGCGGAGATCGTCCGTCGTGCGGATGGAGAAGAGGGTGTCGATGGACTGCGAAAGACGTTCAAACATGATGTGCTCCCGTCGTTGAAAGAAGGCCGGTAAGAGTGGGGCCGACGGAAAGCAGGTTATGCCCCGCGAATTAGAAAGGAATGAGAGCCCGGTCGAGCGTCTTCTCATGCGCGAATCCGCTCTTCGCATGACGAAGCGTTCGCCAACGCACCGTGAATCGGATCGCACTGCGGGCAGGCACTGCCGCGCCGCACCATCCCGTGCTATCGTGCTTTTATAGGGGTGACGTGCGGGTTTCCATGCGAGACGCCGTGCGTGATTCGCGTTCGTCGATCGTCTCTCGTGAAGGCCGCCATGAACGATGTGTCTCGTATCCTCAGTGCCCGCGACCGCGTCGAGTTGCTCTGCTGGCTCACGTGCGGCAGTCTCGGCGCGTATTACCTGAACGGCGACTGGCCGGCCGCCTCGTTTCACGTGCAGGCCGCGCACAAATGGCTCGACCGGCATCAGCGGCTCGCCGACTGGCTCACGGTCGCGAAGCTCGCCGCCATCGCACGCGAGATCGCCACGCAGCATTGCGCCATGCTCGAAGCGGACTGGGCGCGCGAAGCCGTCGAGGAAATCCTCGACAGTGAAGACCTCAACTATCAATCGGATGTCGTGCGGCAGGTGTTCGACGATTGCCGCCGCGCACTGGCTGAAAAGCGCACGCCGGAATGAGCCGGCAATCGCACGCACTGGCAGGCTCTAGCGCGAATTACTGTATGGATGTACAGTAAGCCATTTTTATTGCCTGGCGGCACTGCCTCAGCATGTTCGGTGCGTTCGTTCCTGTCGATTTCGCTTTGAGCGCGTCTCGCCGCGCGGCGACACTCTGATCGCCGCGATGGACACGCCGTCTCCCGCAAACGCACCCGCACCGCGCCGCATCGCGCATCTCGACATGGATGCGTTCTTCGCGTCGGTCGAACTCCTGCGCTATCCGGAACTGCGCGGCATGCCGGTCGTGGTCGGCGGCGGCCGCAGCGCCACGCCGGAAACGCTTGCCGACGGCTCGCGCCGATTCAGGCGTCTGCGCGACTACGCGGGGCGCGGCGTCGTGACCACGTCCACTTACGAGGCGCGCAAGTTCGGCGTCTTTTCCGCGATGGGCATGATGAAGGCCGCCCAGCTCGCGCCCGACGCGATCCTCCTGCCGACCGATTTCGAGTCGTATCGCCATTACTCGCGGCTGTTCAAGGCGGCTGTCGCGACGTTCACGACGCAGATCGAGAATCGCGGCATCGACGAGATTTATATCGACGTCAGCGATCTCCCCGGTGAGCCGGCCGATATCGGCCAGCGGATGAAGGACGCCGTGCACGACGCGACCGGCCTTACGTGCTCGATCTGCATCGCGCCGAACAAGCTGCTCGCGAAGATAGGCTCCGAGCTCGACAAGCCGGACGGCCTCACCATCCTCACCATGGACGACCTGCCCACGCGCATCTGGCCGCTCGCCGCGCGCAAGGTGAACGGCATCGGCCCGAAGGCGAGCGAAAAGCTCGCGGCGCTCGGCATCGTGACCGTGGGCGATATCGCCGCCGCCGATCCCGGATTCCTGCAAACGCACTTCGGCGGCACGTATGCCGCGTGGCTCGCGCGCATCGCGCAGGGCCAGGACGAGCGGCCCGTGGTCGTGAGCTCGACGCCCAAGTCGATGAGCCGCGAGACCACGTTCGAGCGCGACTTCCATCCGAAACAGGATCGCGCGACGCTCTCGGCGGAGTTCACGGGTCTGTGCACGCGCGTCGCCGAAGATTTGCAGCGCAAAGGCTATGTCGGGCGCACGGTGGGCATCAAGCTGCGCTTCGACGATTTCCGCACCGTGACGCGCGATCTGACCGTGCCCGTCGCGACCGCCGATCCCGTCGAGATTCGCCGCGCCGCGACCGAGTGCCTGAAGCGCATCGTGCTCGATCGCCGGATCAGGCTGCTCGGCGTGCGCGTCAGTGCGCTCGCAGGGCGCGATGAAAGCGGTTTCGTCGAGCCGGTGCAGGTCGAATTGCCGTTCGACGCCGGCAGCGACTGAGCAGATCGGCGTGTCGTATCGCTTCTGACAAGGCTTTATCGCACCGGCGCATAACGAAAGCTCGCATCCTTCGTTGCCGGCTGAATCGCCGCGCGTTAGATTGATAGCTTCCCCGAAGTTATCGATTCGACCGTGACGATTCAGACTGCTCCCGCTTCACTTGCCATATCCGGCGAAGCCGCCGATCAAACCATCGAGATTCGCAAATTCGACGCGCCGCTCGGCGCCGAAGTGATCGGGCTCGATCTGTCGAAGCCCTTGTCGAATGCCGATTTCGCGCGCATTCACCGCGCGCATCTGGATCATCACGTGCTGGTGTTTCGCGATCAGCGCATCACGCCCGACGAGCAGGTCGCGTTCAGCAAGCGCTTCGGCCCCTTGCAGATTCACGTGCTTCATCAGTTCGGGCTCGCGGGGCATCCGGAAGTGCTGATCGTCTCGAACATCGTCGAGAACGGCAAGCCGATCGGCCTCGGCGATGCGGGCCATTTCTGGCATTCGGATCTCTCATACAAAGAGAAGCCCAGTCTCGGCTCGCTGCTGCATGCGCAGGAATTACCCGCGCTCGGCGGCGACACGCTCTTCGCGAATCAGCATCTCGCGTGGGACGCGCTGCCTGCGCATCTGCGCGATGCGATCGAAGGCCGTTCGGCCGAGCACACCTATCTCGCCAAATACGCCGAGCTGCAACAGCGCAGTCCGTGGCGGCCCAATCTTTCGGCGGAGCAGATCGCGCAGGTCAAGCCGGTCACGCATCCGATCGTGCGCACGCATCCGGAAACCGGAGGCCGCGCGCTCTTCGTCAGCGAGCATTTCACGACGCGCGTGATCGGCGTGCCCGAAGACGAAAGCCGCGCCCTGCTCGCGGAACTGTTCGCGCACAGCACGCAGCCCGGGTTCATCTATCGCCATCAATGGCGCGAGCGCGACATGGTGTTCTGGGATAACCGCTCGGTCATGCATCTCGCGGCAGGCACGCCGGACGATCAGCGCCGCAAGCTGTATCGCACGACCATCGAAGGCGACGCGCCTTTCTAAACACAATATCGCTTGATTTACGGGGTTTTCGATGCATTCTCGATCAGGGAAGGGCGCGCTGCGCGCCTTCGTCGCCGCGCTCGCGGTTTCGCTCGGCATCACGTCGGCGAGCGTTCATGCCGAGGGCACCTTGCGCATCGCCGAGCAATTCGGCGTCGTGTATCTGCTGCTCAATGTCGCGCGCGATCAGAAGTTCATCGAGCAGGAAGGCAAGAAGGAAGGTCTCGATATCAAGGTCGACTGGGCGAAGCTGTCGGGCGGATCGAGCGTGAACGACGCGCTCCTGTCCGGCTCGGTCGATATCGCGGCGGCGGGCGTCGGTCCCTTGCTGACGATCTGGGATCGTACGCACGGAAGGCAGAACGTGAAGGGCGTCGCGTCGCTCGGCAATTTTCCGTATTACCTCGTATCGAACGATCCGCGCGTGAAGACCATCGCCGATTTCACCGACAAGGACCGCATCGCGGTGCCGGCGGTCGGCGTGTCGGTGCAGTCGCGCATCCTGCAATACGCGGCGGCGAAGCAATGGGGCGACAAGCAATTCGATCGCCTCGACAAGCTCACGCAGGCCGTGCCGCATCCCGATGCGACCGCGGCGGTCATCGCGGGCGGCACGGAGATCAACGCGCACTTCGGCAATCCGCCGTTTCAGCAGCAGGAACTCGCGGGCAATCCGAAAGCGCATATCGTGCTCAATTCATACGATGTGCTCGGCGGCCCGAGTTCCGCGACCGTGCTCTACGCGACCGAAAAATTCCGCAACGAGAATCCGAAGACGTATCGCGCGTTCGTCGCCGGTCTCGCCGATGCCGCGCGCTACATCACGCAGCATCCCGACGAGGCCGCCGATATCTATCTGCGTGTGAACAACGCGAAGATCGACCGCGATCTGCTCATCAAGGTGATCAAGGACCCGTCGGTGCAATTCAAGGTCGCGCCGCAAAACACGTTTGCGCTCGCGCAGTTCATGCATCGCGTCGGCGCGATCAGGAACGAACCGAAGTCGTGGCAGGACTACTTCTTCAGCGATCCGGCGACGAAGGACGGAAGCTGAACGAACGCGCTTATCGGCGAGCGCGAATTCGATATGCGCATTGATTGGTTCGCGTGACAGGCGCGCGCCGGTATCTTGGTCGTTTGCAATCCAGCAGACAGATCATGGCCGCCAATCCCCAGGCGCTTTACTCACACGAAGCCGATCGTCAGGCTTCCACGAGTGGCAAGCTTCTCAGCGCGAAGAACGTGACGCTCGAATACCGTACGCCCGAACGGCTCGTGCGCGCGACGCACGATGTCAGCTTCGACGTGTACGGCGCGGATCGCTTCGTGCTGCTCGGGCCGTCGGGCTGCGGTAAATCGACCTTGCTCAAGGCCGTCGCCGGTTTCATCGAGCCGGTCGCGGGCAGCATCGAAATCGGCGGCGAGCGCGTGCGCGGACCGGGCGCGGATCGTATCGTCGTGTTCCAGGAATTCGATCAGTTGCCGCCGTGGAAGACGGTCCTGCAAAACGTGGCCTTTCCGTTGCGTGTCGCGCGCAAGCTCGGACGCGCCGAAGCACGTGAGCGCGCGCTTCATTATCTCGACAAGGTCGGCCTCGCCAAATTCGCCGATGCCTATCCGCACACGCTTTCGGGCGGCATGAAGCAGCGCGTCGCGATTGCGCGCGCGCTCGCGATGCAGCCGCGCGTGCTCCTGATGGATGAGCCCTTCGCCGCGCTCGACGCACTCACGCGCCGACGCATGCAGGAAGAGCTTTTGCGCCTGTGGAGCGACGAGCGCTTCACCTTGTTGTTCGTCACGCATTCGATCGAGGAAGCGCTCATCGTCGGCAATCGCATTCTGCTGTTGACGCCGCATCCGGGCCGCGTGCGCGCCGAACTGAACAGTCATCAATACACGCAGGAAAGCATGGGCCGCGGAGAGTTTCAACAGAGCGTCGCGCGCATTCATCGTCTGCTGTTCGAAGAGGAGGCAGCGCTTTGAGCACGCCGCATCTGATCGCGCCGCCCGTTCGGCCCGAATACGAAGTCACGCCCGCCGCGCCCGCCGGTATCGAACATGAAACGCCGCTGCCGCTTTCGAAGCGGCTCGCGGATCGCACATGGCTGCGCAAGTCGATCATCGCGCTCGTGTTGATCGCGCTATGGGAAATCGCCGCGCGCGCCGTCGATAACGATCTCCTGCTGCCGACCTTCAGCGCTACCTTCATCGCGTTCGTGCAAGGCATCGCATCGGGCGAGCTGATCGAGAAGGTCGGCATTTCGATGTCGGTATTGCTGCGCGGCTATGCGCTCGGCGCGGCGCTCGCGTTCCTGCTGACGTCGCTCGCGGTATCGACGCGCATCGGCCGCGACATCCTTTCGATGCTCACCGCGATGTTCAATCCGCTGCCGTCCATCGCACTATTGCCGCTCGCGTTGCTGTGGTTCGGCCTCGGCACGGGAAGCCTGCTCTTCGTGCTCGTGCATTCGGTGTTGTGGCCGCTCGCGCTCAACACCTATGCCGGCTTCCAGGCGGTGCCTTCGACCTTGCGCATGACGGGCCGCAACTATGGCCTCACCGGCATGCGTCATGTGATGCTGATTCTCGTGCCCGCCGCGATGCCGTCGATTCTCGCGGGACTGCGTGTTGGCTGGGCATTCGCGTGGCGCACGCTGATCGCGGCGGAACTCGTGTTCGGCGCGAGCTCGGGCAAGGGCGGCCTCGGCTGGTACATCTTCCAGAATCGCAACGAGCTTTATACGGATCGCGTGTTCGCGGGACTTGCCGCGGTCATCGTGATCGGCCTCGCGGTCGAGCATCTCGTGTTCGATACCTTCGAGCGCGTGACGGTGCGTCGCTGGGGCGTGCAGCAATAAGCTTCGATCAATCTTCGTCGCGAATGAAGTCGATGAACGCGCGCAGCGGCCCCGGCATGTGCGCGCGGCTCGGATAGTAAAGGCGCGGGCCGGTGAAGCTCTGCCACCACGGCTTGAGCACCGGCACGAGTGCGCCGCTGTCGATGGCCTCGCGCACGAACTCGTCGAACGTATAGACGAGACCCAGTCCGGCGATGGCCGCGCTCTTGCTGATCTCGATCGACGACGTGACGAGCGGACCGTCCGGCGCGATGCGTATCATTTCCTTGCCGCGCACGAATTCCCATACCGCAAGCACGCCGCTGTCGAAGCGATGCCCGATGCACGCGTGATTCACCAGATCGCGCGGATGCTTAGGCTCGCCGTGCGCGGCTAGATAGGACGGCGCGGCAACCGCGACGAAGCGCTGCGTGCGCGGCCCGATAGGCACCGCGATCATGTCGCGCTCGATGCGCTCGTCGTAGCGAATGCCCGCATCGAAACCGGCGGCGAGCACGTCGATGAACATATCGATTGCGCTGATTTCAAGCTTGATGCCTGGATGCGCCGTGAGAAAGCGCGCGACGATGGGCGGCAGGATTTCGCGCGAGACGATTCTCGGCACGTTCAGGCGCAGCGTGCCGGTCGGGCTGTCGCGAAAGCCGTTGACGGCATCGAGCGCGCCCGCGATTTCCGCGAAGGCGGGCGCGAGCCGTTCGATCAGCCGCTCGCCTGCTTCGGTCGGCGTGACGCTGCGCGTCGTGCGATTTAAAAGGCGCACGCCCAGCCGCGTTTCGAGCCTGCGGATCGCCTCGCTCAACGACGACGCCGACACACCGCGCAACAGCGCCGCCTGCCGGAAGCCGCGCGAGCGGGCGACGGCCAGAAACGCGTGAAGGTCCGACAGATCGGGTTCGCTCATGATTCGCTCATTGTTCGCCAGGGCGCACAGCCCATTCGCATTGAGGCGGATTATCGCACGCGTGATTTGCTCCCATAATCCTCTCCATCGCCCGCATTTCCGGGGCACGTCCTAGAGGAGAGAACGAACATGGAACAACGCAGACTCGGCAAGACCGGACCGCAATCGTCGGCCATCGGGCTCGGATGCATGGGCATGTCGGGCATGTACGGGCCATCGGATCGCGCGGAGAGCATCGCGACGATTCACGCGGCGCTCGAAGCGGGCGTGACGCTGCTCGATACCGGCGATTTCTACGGCATGGGCCACAACGAGATGCTGATCGGCGAGGCGTTGAAGAGCGCGCCGCCTTCGCGCCGCGATTCCGCGATTCTCAGCGTCAAGTTCGGCGGCATGCGCGATCCGGCGGGCAATTTCATCGCGTTCGACGGACGCCCCGTCGCCGTGAAGAATTCACTCGCCTACACGTTGCAGCGGCTCAACGTCGACCATATCGACATCTACCGACCCGCGCGGCTCGATGCGAACGTGCCGGTCGAAGACACGGTTGGCGCCATCGCCGACATGATCGGGGCGGGCTATGTGCGTCATCTCGGGCTGTCGGAAGTGGGCGCGGAGACGATCCGCAAGGCGGCGGCCGTGCATCCTGTGTGCGATCTCCAGATCGAATATTCGCTGATCTCGCGCGGCGTCGAGGACGCGATTCTTCCGGCGTGCAGGGAACTCGGCATCGCCGTCACGGCGTATGGCGTGCTGTCGCGCGGGCTCATCAGCGGGCACTGGAGCAAGGACGCCGCGCAATCGGGCGACTGGCGCGCGAACAGTCCGCGCTTTCAGCAAGGCAATGTCGAACGCAATCTCGCGCTCGTCGATGCGTTGCGCACGATCGCCGATGCGAAGGGCGTGAGCGTCGCGCAGATCGCGATTGCGTGGGTGCTGGCGCAGGGCGATGACATCGTGCCCGTGATCGGCGCGCGCCGCCGCGATCGTCTGACGGAATCGCTCGGTGCGCTCGACGTGACGCTCACGAAGGACGAATTCGCCGCGATCGAGGCGGCGGTGCCCAAGGGCGCGGCCGCAGGCGATCGTTACGAGGCCGTGCAGATGGCGCATCTCGACAGCGAGAAGAAATAGGCGTCATCGCGCGCGCAGAAACGTCCACGCATTGAACGCCGCGCCCGCGAACATCAGCACGCTCGTCATCGCGAAGACGGAGTGCATGCCCGAATGCGCGGCGATGAAGCCGCCCGCGAGCGGCCCCGTCACCTGCCCGATGTATTGCGCCGAAGTCGCGTAGCCGAGGATGTATCCGGCTGCGTGATCGGGCACGTTGTGACGCACGACGCTCGTGATCGCGGGTAAAAGGCCTCCCAATGCGAGGCCCATCAGAAAGCGCAGCACGACGAGCTGCGTGCCGTCGGTGACGAACATCTGCGGAATCAGCAGCACGCCGCAGAAAGCGAGACACGCGACGATCACCTTGGGCGCGCCGATGCGATCCGCAAGCCGTCCGACGCGCGGCGCCGCGAGCACGCTGCCGAGCGCGGCGGCGGACATCACGAAGCCCGCGACGAGCGTGACCTGCTTCGGGTCCTTCACGAGCTGCGACACGTACACCGTGATGATCGGCTCGATCGACATGTTCGCGAACATGAGCAGCATCGCGCTCACGAGCATCGCGATGACGGGCGTGAGGACCGGCACGTCACGCCAGCCGCCGCGCGGCCTTGCTTTCGCGTGATCCGGCGCGCGGCGCTCTTCCTTGACGAGCAACGTCGTCATGATGAACGAGCAGAAGATGAGGCCGCCCGCGAGAAAGAACGTCGCGCGTATGCCGATCAGTCCCGGCAGCAGCCCGCCGACGAGCGGCCCGACGAGATTGCCCGCCATCATGCCCGCCGCGTGCGTGCCGAGCGCCCATGCGGTGCGGTGCTTGGGCGTCTGCGTCGCGATCATCACGATGGCGCCGCTCGCATAGCCGCCGACGAGCCCCGCGAGAAAGCGCATCGCCACGAGTTGCCAGACCGTCTGCACGACGCCGAGGAGAGACATCGTGATCGCCATGCCGAGGCTCGCGCGGATCAGGATCGGCTTGCGGCCGTAGCGGTCGGCGAGACGTCCCCATAGCGGCGCGACGAGCCCCGCCGCGAGAAAGGTCGCGCCGAACGCGATGCCCGACCATTGCACCGCCGCCTCCACCGACGACGCCCCGAGTTGCTGCACGTAGAGCGGCAGGAAGGGCAGGAGCAGCGTCATCGCCATGATGGTGGTGAACGAGCCGAATACGCAGACGTAGAGATTGCGTTGCCAGTGAACGGAGCCTTCGGACATGGATGCGGGCAGGGTGGCGGAGTTTGCGTGACTTTGGCAGATTTTCCGCCGACGCGCTCGCGCATGCCGCGGCACGCAAACTGCGACGCGTGTACGATCGACTCCGATCCACCGATGGAGAGACGCCGAGTGAAAATCGCGACCTTCAACATCAACGGCATCCGTCCGCGGCTCGACGCCTTGTTGAAATGGCTCGAACGCGAATCGCCCGATATCGTCTGTCTGCAGGAACTGAAGGCGACGGACGCGCAGTTTCCCGCCGATGCGATCGCGAACGCGGGTTATGGTGCGTTATGGCACGGACAGCAGTCGTGGAACGGCGTGGCGATTCTCGCGAAGGATGCCGAGCCGGTGTTGAGCCGGCGCGGTCTGCCCGGTTATGAAGACGATACGCACAGCCGTTATATCGAAGCAGCCGTGGGCGGTCTGCTGATCGGTTGTCTCTATCTTCCGAACGGCAATCCGCAGCCGGGCCCGAAGTTCGATTACAAGCTCGCGTGGTT
Organism: Caballeronia jiangsuensis; assembly: GCF_046030135.1. Classification (NCBI taxonomy): domain Bacteria; kingdom Pseudomonadati; phylum Pseudomonadota; class Betaproteobacteria; order Burkholderiales; family Burkholderiaceae; genus Caballeronia; species Caballeronia jiangsuensis. The sequence continues at coordinate 31,696 of NZ_JAQQDB010000020.1, read as the reverse complement.
CGAGCGTTTCAACGCGCATGCGAAGGCGTTGCTCGATAGCGGTCATCCTGTCGTGCTCGCGGGCGATTACAACGTCGTGCCCACCGACGAGGATATCTACAACACGCGCTCGTGGCTGAAGGACGCGCTCCTGCAGCCCGAGAGCCGCGCGGCTTATGCGGACCTTCTTGCACAAGGCTGGACGGATGCGTTACGCAAGACCTTTCCCGATGAGCGCATCTATACGTTCTGGGATTACTTTCGCAATCACTGGCAGACCAATTCGGGTTTGCGCATCGATCATCTTTTGCTCAGCAAGGATCTCGCGAAGAAGCTGGAGGGCGCGGGCGTCGATAAATGGGTGCGGGGAGAACCGCATGCGAGCGATCATGCGCCGACGTGGGTGACGCTCAAGCTCGGGCGTACGCGAAAGAAAGCGGGGGCCGCTTAGGCCTGCAGCGTGTCGCGCGCGGGTTGCAGCGAGGCGAGGAATTGCATGACGTGTTCGCGGCCGCCCATCGTCCAGACGTTGAGGTGATCGGCGTCTTCGATGAGCGCGAGGCGCTTGTCGCCGCGGGCGGCATCGAAAAGGCGCTGGAAGTGCGCGGGCGGGATCACGCCGTCATTCGTGCCGCCATAGATGAGGAGCGGCGCGCGCACCGATGCGATCTTCGAAAGGCTTTCGTAGCGGTCGCGTGCGAGCAGCCGGACGGGGAAGAGCCAGAAGCGCCTGGCTGCTACATCGACGATGCTCGTGAACGGGGCTTCGAGCATCAGCGCATCGATTTTCACTTCGCTGGCGAGTTGCACGGCGACGCCCGAGCCGAGCGAATAGCCATGCAGCACGATGTTCGATGACCGCGCGGATGCGTAAGCGTGTGCGGCGCGGGCATCGGCGTAGAGGCCGGCTTCGTGCGGCGTGCCGGGGTTGCCGCCGTAGCCGCGATATTCGGCGAGCAGCACGCCGTAGCCCGCTTCGATCATTTCGAGCGCGATATGGCCGCGTTGGGTGAGGTCTTCGCCATTGCCGTGGAAGAGGATGACCGTTGCGGCGGTCTTGCGCTTTGGTGCTTTGTAGCGGATGGTCAGGGCGAGGTCGTCTTCGGTTTTTATGCTGATGGCTTCTGTACGTGCTTCTAGTTCCGCGTTTTTGAAGGCTTCGATCTGTTCCAGCGGATAGACGAGGCGGCCTTGCAGCCAATAGAGCCCCGCCAGAGCGATGGCGTAGATCAGCGCGATCGCTGTCAGGAAAATCCAGAGGACTTCGCGCATAGGTTCACGGAGCGGGTTTGCAGGCTCCTATATGTTAGTGGGTTTGGTTTTTTTCGTTTGTTCGCTGGATTGCTGTTGGGGTTGCGTTTTGGTTTTGGTTTTGGTTTCGCCGGATCCCGGATTCGTGTTGGTTTATTAGCACTGCCCCTGTGCGGGGCGGCAGTCACTTTCTTTGCTGCTGCAAAGAAAGTAACCAAAGAAACAGCTATCCCCAGCCTAAGCACTTCACACCGGCCGCGGCACAGACGATTGGCCTAATGGCCCGGCAGTAGCGAGTGCCCCCACAAGCAGACAAGGGCTTGGACCGCGCACGGTCTGCCACATCGCGCCGCGTGCTTCACTGGTTCAGCACCAAATAGCTCCAGCCCGCTTCGCGGCCGATGGGTCAATCGGGTGTGCGCGCGCTCCTTCTTCGAAGGTGTCCCTCGAATACCCCACGGCAGCGCGTAGCGCTGTGCCGAAGCTCTTTCGTGCTGAACCAGCGCGCTGAAACCTCTCGGGCGGCAGATCGTGCGCGAGCCAAGCCCGGTAAGTCCTTCGAGGGCGACACTTAGGCGAGTGCCATCGACGGCTGGCAAGCATGGCCAAACTGCGTGTGACCGCGGGCTTAAACGAGCTGCTTTCTTTGGTTACTTTCTTTGCAGCAGCAAAGAAAGTGACCCCCGCCCCGGGGAGGGGCAGTGCTAATAGACCAATAAGAAAACGGGATCCGGCGAAAACCAAACCACAAAAAAAACCCCTACTCACTCCCGAACATCCCCATCCCCATGCCGCAAACTCATCGGCATCTCCGCGGCGATTTCCCTCTCGATATCCCCCGAATCGCGCTCGCGATTAAAAAGCGCATTGAGCAGAATCGCAAACACGGCGGCAAGCGTAATCCCGCTATGCGTAAGCGGCCCCGCCCACCCCGGCATATGCGCAAAAAACGTCGGCGCGACAAGCGGAATCACCCCCACGCCCAAACTGATCGCGATAATGAGCAAGTTGTTCTTGCTATCGAAATCCACCTTGCCGAGGATCTTCACGCCGGTCGCCGCGACCATCCCGAACATCGCGATTCCCGCGCCGCCGAGCACGACAACCGGTATCGAAGCAATCAGATTCGAAAGCTTCGGCAACAGCCCCAGCAAAATCAGAATCACACCCGACACCGCGACGACCCAGCGGCTCTTCACACCCGTAATCCCGACAAGCCCGATATTCTGCGAAAACGACGAATGCGGAAACGTATTGAAGATTCCGCCGATCACCGTACCGAGACCATCGGTGCGCAGTCCGCGCGTCGCATCGATACGAGAAACAGGCCGCATCGCGAGATCGCCGAGCGCGAGAAACATGCCGAGCGATTCCACCATGATCACGACCATCACGAGACACAGCGACGCAATCGCCGCGAGATCGAAAGTCGGCATGCCGAACGCGAACGGCCGCACCGGCGCGAACCACGCGGCCTGACCGACGCCCGCGAAATCGACGAAGCCGAGCGGCAGCGCAATCACAAAGCCAATCGCCATGCCGAGCAACACCGAAATATTCGCGATGAACCCCTTCAGATACTTGTTGATCAGCAGAATCGCGAGCAGCACCACAGCCGCGATCATCAGGTTCTTGGGCTCGCCGAAATTCGCCGCGCCGCGTCCGCCGCCCGCCCAGTTGATCGCCACCGGAAAGAGCGTCATGCCGATCGTCAGAATGATCGTGCCCGTGACGATCGGCGGAAAGAAGCGCATCAACCGGCCGAAGAACGGCGCGATCAAAATCGCGAACACGCCCGCCGCGATCGTCGCGCCGAAGATCGTCGTCAGCCCCGCGCCGGATGACGCCATCGCGACCATCGGCCCGACCGGCGCGAAGCTCACGCCCATGATCACCGGCAAGCGGATGCCAAACTTCCATACGCCGATGCATTGCACCAGCGTGACGAGCCCGCACGCGAAAAGGTCCGAGCTGATCAGAAACGCGATCTGATCCTTCGGCAGCTTCAACGCCGCGCCGATGATGAGCGGCACCGCGATCGCGCCCGCATACATCACGAGTACGTGCTGGATGCCGACCGCGAGCATCTGACCGATGGGCAGCACTTCGTCGACGGGATGAATCGTTTGGGCCATGTGCGCTCCGGCAGGTCAGGGACGTTTGAATCGGTCGCCCGAGTATTGCATCGGGCCATAGCCGAAAAAATATTCGCGCTGCTATACACGGCATCGCATGTCGGACCTTCGTTTCGTTCTATGGACGCGCGCTTCGCCGCAGGATATTTGACCGGCCTTCGTCCACCCGACAGCGAACGACCGGAAGCAATTGCCGATTGACCCCCGGCGCCGTCGAATCCTTCGCGCTACAAGGCTTTCCGGACTGTCGAATTTTGAGATGACGTGCTACATTCCGAGCGCCTTGCGCCGCGTTTATTGCGATCATGTTCGCCGCGACGCAACAACCAACGCCCGGGGCTCGGCGCCCAAATAACATCAATCGCACAGGATCTCGGCATGGAAATGGTCGGCGGAACGCGGCTTGCCCAATTGTTCACCAGCAATCAGGAGCAACTGCTCACGGAGTGGTTCGCGCAACAGCACGCCATCGCTTCGCGGCGCGGACTCGTCGGGGAAGCCGAGTTGCGCAATCAGTTCACGCAGTTCGTCTCGCTGCTGATGGCGGCGCTCGCTTCATCCGAGCGCGTCGATTTCAGGACGCCCGCATGGCAGGACGTGCGCGCGTTTCTCTCGGAGATGTCCGCTCAGCGCGCGCGTCAGGGCTTCACGCCGGTCGAGACCGCGATGTTCGTGTTCTCGCTCAAGCAGCCGCTCTTCACGCGTCTGCGCGATTCGCTCGGCAACGATGCCGCGACGCTCGCCGATCTCACCTGGACCATCAGCACGCTCTTCGACGAACTCGGTCTCTTCACGACCGAAGTCTTTCAGACGAGCCGCGAGCAGGTCATCGTGCGCCAGCAGCAGGAACTGCTCGAACTGTCGACGCCCGTCGTGCAGTTGTGGGACGGCATTCTCGCGCTGCCGCTCATCGGCACGCTCGACTCCGCGCGCACCCAGGTCGTGATGGAGAATCTGCTGCAGAAGATCGTCGAGACGGGCGCGGCGATCGCGATCATCGACATCACCGGCGTGCCGACCGTCGATACGCTCGTCGCGCAGCACTTGCTCAAGACCGTCGCGGCGGCGCGGCTGATGGGCGCGGACTGCATCATCAGCGGCATTCGTCCGCAGATCGCGCAGACCATCGTGCATCTCGGCGTGAACCTATCGAACGTCACGACCAAGGCGACGCTCGCGGCGGCCTTCATCGTCGCGCTGCAGCGCACCGGCAAGTCGGTGACGGGGGCGTACGGACAGGACGCCGGGCGCGCGGTCCGCTCGGGCGACGGCCTCGATTCGCTGCAACCGGAATGACGCCGCATCTCGCCATTCGAAGCACGCATCGAACGCAACGCGACTGAACGGGGTCCCAAGCGATGGAACGCATTCCGATTCTCAGGATGGGCAAGCTCTTGCTCGTCACCATTCAGGTCGACATGCACGACCGGCTCGCGCTGACGCTGCAGGACGATCTGACGAGCCGCATCGTGAAGGACGGCGCGCGCGGCGTGCTGATCGACATTTCCTCGCTCGACGTGGTCGATTCATTTATCGGACGCATGATCGGCAATACGGCCGCGATGGCGCGCGTGCTCGATGCGGAGACGGTCGTCGTCGGCATGCAGCCGTCGGTCGCGATCACGCTGGTCGAGCTCGGGCTCACGCTTTCGGGCGTGCGCACCGCGCTCGACGTGGAGAAGGGCATGGCGCTCCTTGCAAGGAACGGCACGGTCTGACGGCCGCATGCGAACGACGCCATGACGATCTTCAACTCCACAGCCGCGCCGACCTCCACTTCGCCGCCCGACACGCTGCCGATCCGCTCCGACGAGCAGATCGTGCGGCTGCGCCAGTTCGTGCGGGAAAAAGCGGTCGCGCAAGGCCTGTCTCTCATCGATCAGACCAAGTTCGTGACGGCGGCGAGCGAGCTGGCACGCAACACGCTCATCTATGGCGGCGGCGGCGACGTGCATTGCTATTTAGTCGAGCGCAACGGCCGCCGCGGCCTCACACTCGAATTCGTCGACAACGGCCCGGGCATTCCGGATATCCAGCGCGCGCTGTCCGATGGCTTCACCTCGGGCAGCGGCCTGGGCCTCGGCCTCGGCGGCGCGAAACGCTTGTGCGACGAATTCGACATCCGCTCGGCACCAGGCGAGGGCACGCACGTCTCGATCACCAAATGGAAACCGTTCTGAAGGAATCGATGGCCGCGCAGCAGCGCTTCGAGATCGCCGAGGCGAGCCAGATCGCCTATGCGCGGCGCTCGATCGGTGAACTCGCGCGCGGCCTCGCCTTCAACGAGACGACCGCGGGCGAGCTCGCGATCGTCGTCACCGAATGCGGCACCAATCTGCTGAAGCACGCACAGCGCGGCGAGCTGCTCATGCGGCCGCTCGTCGATACGGGCGCGGGCGCGTCCCAGCGCTACGGCATCGAAGTGCTGTGCATCGACAATGGGCCGGGCATCCACGATCTGCATCGCTGTTTCGAGGACGGCTACACGACCGCCGGCAGCCCCGGCACCGGCATGGGCGCAATCGAGCGCCTGTCCGACGAGCTCGACATCTGGAGCGCGCCGGGACGCGGCACCGTGCTGCGCGTCGTGTTCTGGAATGCGCCGGGCGCGGCCAACGCGCCCGCCGCGCAACTGACTTATGGCGTCGTGAATCTGCCGCTGCAAACGGAAACCGTCAGCGGCGATGCGTGGGCATGCCATGCGAATCAGGGCGAATTCACCGTGCTCGTCGCCGATGGTCTCGGTCACGGCCCGCTTGCCAATGTCGCGGCGATCGAAGCGGCGAAGGCGCTCGCAGCGAACGGCGATCAGCCGCTCGACCGCATCATGGAAGTCGCCAACGTGGCGCTGCGTCCGACGCGCGGCGCGGCGGTCGGCATCGCGCGCATGCCGGCGCTCGCGTCGATGGCGGGCATGCCGGTTTCATTCGCGGGCATCGGCAATATCTCGGCGAGCGTGTGGACGGAAAGCTCGCACAGGCATCTCGTGTCGCACAGCGGCATCGTCGGGCATGCGGCGCGGCGCGCGCAATTGTTCGACGTGCCGTATCCGCCGGACGCGCTCGTCGTGCTGCATTCGGACGGGCTCGCGTCGCGCTGGGATCTCGCGCGCTATCCGGGTCTCGCCATGCGGCACCCGGCGCTCGTCGCGGCGGTGCTGTACCGCGATTTCTCGCGCGGCAGCGACGATGTCACCGTGTTCGTCGCCCGCGTGAACGGAGGCGCAGGATGACGCAGCCGCTCTACGCGATGCATATCGAAGACGAGCGCGACATGGTCGCGGCCCGCGTGAAGGCGCGCGATGCGAGCGCGGCGCTCGGCTTCTCGCCGCAGGACCAGACGCGCATCTCCACGTCCGTGCTCGAAGCGGCGCGCACGGTGCTGATCGCGGGGCAGCCGGCGCGCGCCGAATTTCTGGTCGATCACGCCACGCGCCCGCGCCGCTTCGTGGTGCGTTTTCTGGCGGGCGCAGGCGCCGGCGAGCGTCTGCGCGCGATGCGCAGCGACGACTCGCAAGCCGCGCTCGGCCTGCTCGCGGCGCAGCGTCTGATGGATCAATGCGCGATCGCCGACGAAGCCGACGGCGTCACGTCGATCTCGCTCGCGAAGGCCTTGCCCGATGGCGTGGCGTGCGACATGCAGGCGGTCGGCCAGGCGCTTTCGCGTCATTCGGGCGCGGACACGGCGGCGGAATTGCAGCGCCAGAATCGCGAGCTGATCGCCGCGCTCGCCGATCTGCGCGAGCGTCAGGAAGAATTGACGCGTCTCACGCGCGAACTCGAAGACACCAATCGCGGCGTCGTCGCGCTCTATGCGGAACTCGATGCGCGCGCGGATCATCTGCGGCGCGCGGATGAATCGAAGTCGCGCTTTCTGTCCAACATGAGCCACGAGTTCCGCACGCCGCTTTCGTCGATCCGCGCGTTGTCGAAGCTCCTGCTCGACCGTATCGACGGCGAACTGACGGAAGAGCAGGAAAAGCAGGTGCGCTTCATCCGCAAGGCCGCGGAAGATCTGTCAGAGACGGTCGACGACCTGCTCGATCTCGCGAAGATCGAGGCGGGCAAGATCGAAGTGCGTCCGGCCGAGTTCGAAGTCGATACTTTATTTTCGGCGCTGCGCGGCATGCTGCGGCCGCTGTCGCCGGGCGGCGCGGTCGAACTCGTGTTCGAATCGTGCGAAGGCCTGCCGCCCATCCGCACCGACGAAGCCAAGGTCGCGCAGGTGCTGCGCAACTTCGTGTCGAACGCGCTCAAGTTCACCGAGCGCGGCGAAGTGCGCGTCGCCGCGAGCTACGACGAGGCGCGCCGGCTCATCACGTTTGCCGTCAGCGATACGGGCATCGGCATCGCGCCGGAGCATCAGCAAGTGGTGTTCGAGGAGTTCGGGCAAGTCGAGAACCGGCTTCAGCAATACGTGAAGGGCACGGGGCTCGGCCTGCCGCTGTGCCGCAAGCTCTGCAAGCTGCTCGGCGGCGACGTTTCGCTCGAGAGCGAAGCCGGGCGCGGCTCGACCTTCAGCGCGACGATTCCCGCTCACTACGGCGCGGACTTCGACGCCGCGCATCATGCGGCAAGCGATACGCGGCCCGCCGTGCTGATCGTCGCGAGCAATCCGGTCGAGCGCCTCGACTGTGAGGCCGCGCTGCGCGATTCGTCGTATCGTGCAATGAGCGCCGCGACGCTCGACGAAGCCGGCCGCCTGCTCGTGCGCACGCAGCCCGCCGCGCTCTTGCTCGCCGTGCGCCCCGCGCCATCGGAAGCGTGGATCTGGCTCGCCGCGCTGCGCGCGCAGGCCGCGACGCGCAGCATTCCGATCCTCGTGCTCGGCGATGCCGGCGATCGCAACGAAGCGCAGGCGCTCGGCGCGACCGTGTTCATCGAAAAGCCGGTCGGCGGTCGAGCGCTGCCGGGCGTGCTGGACGCGGTGACGGGCAAAGGACCATCATGAGAAGCGACTGGAGCGAGGTGCTGATCCTCAACGTCGATGACAACGACGGCGCGCGCTATGCGAAAACGCGCATCCTGTCGCGCGCGGGCTTCCATGTGATCGAAGCGGCGACGGGCACCGCCGCTCTGGAACGCGTGCGCGCCGACGCGCCCGATCTCGTGCTGCTCGACGTGAAGCTGCCCGATATCAACGGGCTCGAAGTCTGCCGGCAGATCAAGGCGTCGGCGGATACCGCGAGCACGCTCGTGCTGCAGACATCGGCGGCGGCGGTGCATAGCCTCGATCGCATTCGCGGTCTCGAAGGCGGCGCGGACAGCTATCTCACCGAGCCCGTGGAACCGGCCGAACTGATCGCGCACGTGCGTGCCTTGTTGCGCGCGCGGCTCGCGGAAAACGCGCTGCGTGAAAGCGAAGAGCGCTTTCGCCAGCTTGCCGAAAATATCGACGATGTGTTCTGGATGCTCGATCCCGCATCCGGCGAACTGCTTTACGTGAGCCCCGCCTACACGCATCTCTTCGATACGGGCGGCGGCGCGCCCGCGCCCGTGCCGGGACCGGATCACTGGTCCGGCGATATTCTTCCGCTGGACCGCGATCATGTCGCCGATGCGTATCGGCAACTGCTCGCGAACGGCACGCCGTATGAGGTCGAATATCGCATCGTGCGCGCGAGCGGCGGGCCGCGCTGGGTGGCGGAGCGCGCGTTTCAGGTGCGCGGCGCGGTGGGGCATCCGGCGCGGCCGTATCGCATCGCGGGCATCGTCAACGACATCTCCGAGCGCAAGGCCGCCGAACTGCTGCTGCGCGAAGCGGACCGCCGCAAGGACGAATTTCTCGCGATGCTCGCGCACGAGCTGCGCAATCCGCTCGCGCCGATCCGCAATGCGGTGGACTTGCTTGATCCCGATCGCGAGCCGTCCGTGCAGCACTTCGCGACCGTGCGCGCGATCATCGACAGGCAGGTGCGGCATCTGAGCCGTCTCGTCGACGATCTGCTCGACGTCGCGCGCATCACGCAGGGCAAGATCACGCTGCGTCAGGAAGCGGTCGATCTCGCCGTAGCCATCGCGGCGGCCATCGAGACCGTGCAGCCCGCGCTCGAACGCAAGCGCCATACGCTGACCGTGAAGCAGCCGGATGCGCCGCTCTATATCCTCGGCGATAACGTGCGGCTCTCTCAGGTGTTCGCCAATCTGCTGTCGAATGCGTCGAAGTACAGCCCGGAAGAGGGCGAGATTGCGATCGAGACCGAGCAGTTCGGCGATGAGGTGCGCATCGTCGTGCGCGACAAGGGCATCGGCATCGCGCCGGACATGCTGCCGCATATCTTCGATCTCTTCGTGCAGTCGGAGACCTCGCTCGAACGGTCGGAAGGCGGCCTCGGCATCGGCCTGCCATTGGCGGAGACGCTCGTCGAATTGCAGGGCGGGCGCATCGAGGCGTTCTCGGCGGGACCGCAGACGGGCAGCGAGTTCGTCGTGTGGCTGCCGCTCGCGAAGGATGCGCAAGTGGCCGTGCAGGGCGTGGGCGTTGCGCCGGTGAGCGTGGCGCGCGGCAAGCGCGTGCTGCTCGTCGACGACAGCGTGGACGCCGCCACCGCGATGGCGTTGCTGCTCGAAGCGGACGGCTTCGATGTGCGCACGGCCCACGATGCGATCGAGGCGCTCGCGCTCTCCGATGTCTTCGTGCCGCAGATCGTGCTGCTCGACATCGGCTTGCCGGGGATGGACGGCTATAGCCTCGCGGCCGAGATGCGCATGCGCCCCGCAACCGCCGACGCCTTGCTGATCGCGGTGACGGGATACGGACAGGCGCACGATCGTCAGCGCTCGAAGGAAGCGGGCTTCGATCATCATCTCGTGAAGCCGGTCGCGTTTGCGGAGATTCAGCGCGCGGTGTCCGCGAAGTTCGCGTAATCAGGATATCGAAGTATCTTGCACCGCCGCATCGCGCTGCCTATTTCGAGGCATCAGCGTTTTCACCTAGCAATTCGAGGTTGACTGACGCGGTCGCACGTCCGAAACTTTAGCCATGCAGGTGTGATCACAGGTCACACGAACCGAACCCTTGCGGCAGCCGAACGAAAGTACGGAGGCAAGATGGTGGCGACACGCTCGACGACGGATTTACCCGCGCTCGAATTGGTTGCACGCGAAACGATGGCCGGCCGCGTCTATGCGCAACTGAGGCAGGCGATCATGACGGGCCGCTTCGCGCCAGGTCAGTTGCTGAGCCTGCGCAGCGTCGCGGAAGCGGTCGGCTCGTCCACCATGCCGGTGCGCGCCGCGCTCACGCGTTTGCAGGCCGAAGGCGCATTGATCGATGGCCCCGGCCGCGCGCTGATGGTCCCGCCGATGACGCTCGAGCTGCTCGACGAACTGCGCGACGTGCGCATCGCGCTGGAAGGGGCGGTCGCGAAGCGCGCGGCGTCGCGCATGACGCGCGCGCATCTCGAAGCCTTGCAGGCGATCTTCGACACGATGGACGCGCATGTCGAAGCCGGCGACGTGCCCGCGTATCTGCGCAGCAACTTCGAATTTCATATCGCCATCTACACGCACGGCGCGAGCGATCTCACGCTCGCGACGATCCAGAACCTCTGGATGCGCATCGGTCCGTTCCTGAATCTCGTCGCACCCGACATTCCTCATATGCGCCGTTCGATGGCCGCGCATCGCCATATCGTCGAAGCGCTCTGGAAAGGCGACGGCGAAGGCGCGCGCGCGGGTATCGAGGAAGACATCGGCGATGCAGCCGCCGATTTGCAGGAACGCCTGCAAGGCGGCGACATGTCGAACGAAGCAAGCGCCTGAGCTGCACGGCAACGACAACAAGAAAAGGAGACATGCATGACGGTTCTTCAGATGCTGAAACCGCACGCGGGCCTGCGCGTGCTCATCACGGGCGGCGCATCGGGCATCGGCCTCGTGATCGCGCGCGCGTTCATCGATGCGGGCGCGCGCGTGCACGTCTGCGATGCGAGCCCCGACGCGATCGATGCGCTGACGAAAGCCGAGGCGAGCGCGGAGTGCAACGCGATCACGTCGACGCTCGCGGATGTATCGGACAAGGAGGCCGTCGAGCGCGTGTTCGCCGATGTGCAGAGCGGACTCGGCGGACTCGACGTGCTCGTGAACAACGCGGGCATCGCGGGGCCGACGGGCGGCATCGAAGAACTCGATGTGAACGAGTGGGAAGAGACCATCGACGTCAATCTGAACGCGCAGTTCTACTTCGCGCGCCGCGCGGTGCCGCTTCTGCGCGATGCGCATGGCGGCGGCACGATCATCGCGCTTTCTTCCGTCGCGGGACGGCTCGGCTACGCATTCCGCACGCCTTACGCCGCGACGAAGTGGGCGGTCGTCGGCATGACCAAGAGCCTTGCGATCGAACTGGGGCCGTCGAACATACGCGTCAATGCGATACAGCCGGGCATCGTGAAAGGACCGCGCATCGAGCGCGTGATCGCCGCGCGCGCGAAGCAACTGAACCTGCCGTATGAAGAGATGGAGAAGCAGTATCTCGCGAAGATTTCGCTGCGCCGCATGACCACGCCGGAGGAAATCGCGGCCACCGCGCTCTTCCTCTGCTCGCCCGCGGGCAGCGGCATCTCGGGGCAGGCGATCTCGGTGTGCGGCAACGTGGAAGTCCTTTAAAACAACGAGGATCACATGGCAACGAAACGCAAGGTCATCATCACATGCGCACCGACGGGCGCGATCCATACGCCTTCGATGTCGCCGCATCTTCCAGTGACACCGCAACAGATCGGCGATGCGGCGCTCGCGGCGGCGAAGGAAGGCGCCGCGATCCTGCATCTGCACGCGCGCGATCCGAACGACGGTCATCCGACGCAAGACCCCGCCGTGTTTCAGGAGTTCCTGCCGCGCATCAAGGCGAATACCGATGCCGTCATCAACATCACGACGGGCGGCAGTCCGCACATGACGGTCGCGGAGAGGTTGAAGCCCGCGCATCACTTCAAACCGGAAGTCGCATCGCTCAACATGGGCTCGATGAACTTCGGCCTCTATCCGATGCTGGAGCGCTTCAAGGACCTCAAGCACGAGTGGGAACGCAAGCATCTGGAGAACAGCCGCGATCTCGTGTTCAAGAACACCTTCGCGGATATCGAGTACATCCTGACGTCGTGCAGCGCGAACGGCACGCGCTTCGAATACGAGTGCTACGACATCTCGCATCTGTACAACCTCGCGCACTTCGTCGATCGCGGGCTCGCGAAGCCGCCGTTCTTCGTGCAGAGCGTGTTCGGCCTGCTGGGCGGCATCGGGCCGCATCCCGAAGATCTCGCGCATATGAGACGCACCGCGGATCGACTCTTCGGCAAGGACTATGTGTGGTCGATTCTCGGCGCGGGCCGCAACCAGATTCCGCTCGGTTCGATCGGCGTGGCGCAGGGATCGAACGTGCGTGTCGGCCTCGAAGACTCGCTGTGGATCGAGCCGGGCAAGCTCGCCGAATCGAGCGCGGCGCAGGTGAAGAAGATTCGGCAGGTGATCGAAGGGCTGTCGCTCGATATCGCGACGCCCGCCGAAGCGCGCGAGATGCTCAAGCTGAAAGGCGCGAGCGACACCAACTTCTGACGACGGAGGGCATCGTGAACGCGAGGCTGAAAGTAGTCGCGATGCCGACGGGCTGGCTCACCGTCGATCGCTCGTCGCAGGTGTATGGCCGCTACTTCGGCCAGCAGATTAAGGTGCCCGTGTGGTCGACGGCGATCGTCGGCGCGCAGAAGAAGATCGTCGTCGATACCGGCATTCACGATCCGGGTTGGGTCTCGAACTTCGTGTGCCCATGCGATCAGGCGCCGGAAGAAAAGCTCGAACGCGCGTTGAAGGAGTATGTCGGCTGGAGCGCGGACGACGTCGATATCGTCATCAACACGCATCTGCATTACGACCATTCCGGCGGCAATACGCTTTTCAAGAATGCGCGCTTCATCGTGCAGGCGACGGAGTGGGAATACGCGGGCCATCCGCTGCCGACGCAGGCCACGTATTACCAGGAGTTCCTGATCGGCCGCGAGCCGCTCGCGTATTTTCGCTGGCAGTTCGTGAACGGCGTGACCGATATCGTGCCCGGCGTGCGCGTCGTGCCGACGCCGGGCCATACGCCGGGGCATCAGTCCGTCGCGGTCGATACGGAAGAAGGCGTCGTGCTGATCGCGGGAGATTGCGCGAACTGCATGGAGAACATCGTCGATCTCGTGCCGGTGGGCATCGTGCACGAAACGCTCGCGGAGATCGGCTCGCTTTCGCGCATTCGCCAGATCGCCGATTTCGTCATACCCGGACACGACCCGAACGTCGTGCCCGGCAGCGCAGGCATTGCCTTGCCCGCGAGCGCTCGTCTGCCGCACGTCCGTTGATGGAAGCGCCCGCTTCATAACCATACGAAGACCGGAGGAAGACATGAAAGCATTGACGCAGTCGATTCGTCATGCGGGACGGGCCGCGCTCGGCCTCGCGTTCGCGGCGGCGCTCGCCGTCTCGGGCCAGGCGCACGCGGCCGGCAAGTACAAGATCTTCTTGTCGATGAGCTATGTCGGCAACGACTGGCAGACGGAAGCCGCGAACATGGTCAAGGCGATGGCCAATACACCCGCCCTCAAGGACAAGGTCGATCTCGAAGTGCAGGTCGCGGGCACCGATGCGCAGAAGCAGATCCAGCAGATCAATTCGATGGTGCAGGCCGGAGCCAAGGCCATCGTCATCTATCCGATCTCGCCGACAGCGCTCAATCGCGCGATCAAGAATGCGTGCTCGAAGGGCGTCGTCGTCGCGGCGTATGACGGCGAAGTGACCGAGCCGTGCGCGCACAACGTGACGATCGATCAGCATCAGGCCGGCACCGTTACCGCCGAATGGCTCGCCAAGACGCTCAACGGCAAAGGCAACGTCGTGATGATCACGGGCGTGCCGGGCACGTCCGTGGACCGCGCGCGCACCGAAGCGGCGAAGGCCGTGTTCGCGAAGTTCCCCGGCATCAAGATCGTCGCGGAAGGCACGGGCATGTGGAGCCAGGCGACCGCGAAGACCGAGCTCTCGAAGATCCTCGCGACGAATAGCTGGGACAAGATCGACGGCCTGTGGATGCAGGTGGGTTGCTTCACGGCGGCGTCGATGCAGCTCGAAGCCGGCATCGCCGACGACAAGATCAAGCCGTGCGCGGGCGAATCGTCGAACGGGCATCGCGTGCAGATGTTGCCGCCCGGTGAAGTGAAGGGACAGGGCGGCTATCGCTCGATCGGCTATCGCTCGATCTCCTACGGCGCGCCGCCGTACTCCGGCGCGATGGCGCTCAAGATGGCCGTGAAGAAGCTCGACGGCGGCGACTTTCCGGCGCGCGTGACGCTGAAGCTGCCGCTCGTGCTGACCTCGGAGTCGAAGCTTTGCAAGACCGGCAGCATCGACGAACTGAAGGCGGGCTGCACCGCGTTCCCGCCGGACAAGGTGCCGCCGGGCTGGTTCGCGGACATCTACTCGGAAGACACGAAGGAAGTGGGCTTCAACGCGGCCTTGACGGGTAATCAGGACTGAGATCGAGGCATGACGATGAACGACGCATCACTGGCGATCGATCTGTCGAAGGTGACGAAGCGCTTCGGCGCGACCGTCGCGCTCGATGGCGCGTCGTTCTCGGTGAAACGCGGCGCGGTGCATGCGCTGCTCGGCGAGAACGGCGCGGGCAAGTCCACTACGGTCAAGCTGTTGTCGGGATTGATGCAGCCCGATGCGGGCAGCATCCGCGTGATGGGCAACGATGTAACGATGAAGAGCCCGAAGGACGCGCATCGCGCGGGCGTGCAGACCGCGTTTCAGGAGATGACGCTCGTGCGCGATCTCACGGTCGCGCAAAACCTGTTGATGTCCTACGAGCCGACGGGTTTTCTCGGGCGCATCAGGCAGCGCGACGCGCAGCGGCAGGCGGCGGAATGGCTCGACAGGCTCGAACTGCCGGATGTGCGTCCGGGCGCGTATATCCGCGATCTTTCGTTGCCGGTGCGGCAGAAGATCGAGATTGCGAAGGCGATCGTGCGCCGCCCGAAAGTGCTGCTGCTCGACGAGCCGACTTCGGCGCTGTCGGGGCGCGATGTCGCATGGCTTTCGAGGCGCATCGACGAACTGAAGGCGAGCGACGTGACCTTCGTGTTCATCTCGCATCGCATGCAGGAAGTGCGAGAGTTCTGCGACAGCCTCACGGTGTATCGCAATGGCCGCGACGTGGGCGCCTTCGACGCCGCCGATATCTCCGATGACGAAGTGATCCGCCTCGTCATCGGCCGCTCGATGGAGGCGAAGTATCCGCCGAAGGTCGCTTCCGTGATAAGCGACGCGACGCCGGCGATCGAGACGCGCAATGTTCGCGTCGATGGCGTCGTGACCGATTTCGATCTCGCCGTGAAGCCCGGCGAAGTGCACGGCATCGCGGCACTGCAGGGCATGGGGCAGCGCGAGCTGTTCGAGGCGCTCTTCGGCGCGACCTATATCGACGATGGCGAAATACGCATCGACGGCAAGCCGGTCACGCTCACCTGCACGGCGGATTCGCTGAAGGCCGGCGTATCGACGAGCTTCCTGCCTGAGGATCGCAAGACCGAAGGGCTGTTCCTGCGTCTGCCTGGCGGCGAGAACGTGTCGCTGCCGGTGATCGGCCGCTATTCGCGCTTCGGCCTCATCGACCGAAAGCGGGAGCAGGCCGCGATACGCCGCTCGCTTGCGCAGATGGAGGTGAATCCGCGCGCGCTCTACAAGCCTTGTCTGTCGTTCTCGGGCGGCAATCAGCAGAAGATCGCGATGGCGAAGTGGCTGCTCACGCAAAGCCGCGTGTGGCTCATGTTCGATCCGACGCGCGGCATCGACGTCGGCACCAAGCATCAGATCTTCGTGTTGATGCGCGCGTTCGCGGCGGCGGGCGGCTCCGTGCTGTTCTATTCGACCGATGTGCCCGAACTCGTCAACGTATGCGATCGCGTCTCGGTGATGTATCGCGGCCGCAATGTCGGCGAGCTGACCGGCGACGCGCTCAGCGAAGAGAACGTGATGCGCAAGATGCTTTCCAGTTGAGAGGTTGCTCATGAAGATAGCCGTTGCGTCGCCCGATAGCGAGGTCGTGCGGCCGGGCGCGCGCGTGGGTTGGGGCGCGCGCATCGATCATCATCGCGGGCTCATCATCGCGATCAGCGCGTTGCTCGCGATGCTCGCCGGATGGGTCGCGCTGTCCGCGACGCCCGTCGGGCTCTACGACATCGGCTCGGTGATTTCGAGTGCGACCACGCTCGCGCTCGCGGCGATCGGTCAGACGATCGTCGTGTTGTCGGGCGGTTTCGATCTGTCGGCGTCGGCGGTCGTGTCGCTCGCCAACGTGCTCGCGGTGCGCTTCGTGCAGGGATCGCCCGTCGAACAATGGGCGGGCGCCGCGCTGATTCTCGCGATCGGCGGCGGCATCGGCCTCGTGAACGGCGCGCTGATCGCATGGTTTCGCCTGCAATCGATCGTCGTCACGCTCGCGACGATGTTCATGGTGCAGGGCCTCACGCTGCTGATCCAGAACAAGCCGGGCGGCAGCGTCGGCGACCAGTTCGGCGCGGTGCTCACGGCCGATCTCATCCCCGACAAGATGCCGATGTCCGCGGCCCTGCTGATTCTCGCGTTGCTGATCTGGTCGTTCATCAAGCGCACGCGCTTCGGCGTGGGTCTCTATGCGCTCGGCAGCGATCCCGATGGCGCGTACGCGAACGGCATGCCGGTCACGCGCTATCGCATCTCTACCTATGCGCTCGCGGGCATGTTCTACGCGGCGGCGGGCCTGTATGTATCGGCGCAGACGGGTTCCGCCGATCCGCTCGTCGGCCGTCCCTTGCTGCTGTCGATGTTCACAGCCGTCGTGCTCGGCGGCACGCTGCTCGGCGGCGGGCGCGGTGGCTGCGTCGGCACCGTGTTCGCCGCGATGACGCTCATGATCACCGTGAACATCCTGCTCGTGCTGAACGTGTCGGCGTTCTTCACGACGATCGCGGAAGCCGTGATCCTGATGCTCGCGGTACTCGGTTCGTCGATCGGCAAGCAATCGGCGGCGAACGAATGCGCGCGTCACGCCGCGCAGTGGTTCAAGGCGATACGAACCGGAACACGCGCGCGCGACGACAGTCACGCGCGACGCGTCACGTTCGAGGTCGACGATTTCCGTCCGGTCGAGAACACGGAGTTGAAGGGCCGTCCGATCGCGGACTGGATCGAACGCAATCGCGAATGGGTCAAGTATGTCGTTCCGGCGTATCTGCTGTTCTTCGCGGTGGTGATCATCACGGGCTTCGTCTACGGCCCCGGCGTGCTCGTCAGCGCGAACTTCTACACGAGCCTGCTTACGCTGACCTTGTTTCTCGCGATTCTCGGCCTGGGGCAGGGCGCGGTGATTCTGACGGGCGGACTCGATCTCTCGATGCCCTGGCTCATCACGCTATCCGGCGTGCTGTTGACGGGGCTCACGCACGGCATGAACGGCGCGGCCGCGTGGGCGGTGCCGGTGGTGCTGCTCGTCGGCCTGCTCGTCGGCGTGTTCAACGGCGTGGGTGTCGTGATGCTCGGCTTGCCGCCTATCGTCGTCACGCTTGCCGCGAACGGCTTGCTGCAGGGCCTCACGCTTATCTATTGCAACGGTTCGCCGCAAGGATGGTCGCCCTCGGCGATCAGCGAATTCACCAACGGACGGGTCGGGCCGCTGTCGCTCGCGGCGTGGAGCGTGCCGGTGTTTCTCGCCGTCGCGCTGGTGCTATTGCATCGCACGCCATTCGGGCGTCGCGTGTATGCGGTCGGCAATTCGCCTGTCGCCGCGAAGCTCTCGGGCGTGCGCGTGGGCACGACGTTGATCGCGGTCTATTGCCTCTCCGGTCTTTGCTCGGCGATCGTCGGCCTGCTGCTCGCGGGGTTCAGCTCGCAGGCGTTTCTCGGCATGGGCGATCCGTATCTGTTGCCTTCGATTGCCGTGGTCGTGGTCGGCGGCGCGCTCATCACGGGCGGTCGCGGGCACTATCTCGGCGTGTTCGGCGGCGCGCTGCTGCTCACGGCGCTCGGGACCTTGCTCGCGGGAACCACCGTGCCGCCCGCGGTGCGGGACATCATCAACGGGCTCGTCGTGCTGGCCGCTGTCATCACGTTGCGGGACAAGAAAGGCTGAACCAACTCGAATGAGGGCGACACACAGATGCAAGCGAAGAACATTGCGGTGATCGGCTCGGGCCGCATCGGCCGTGCATGGGCGATCGTTTTCGCGAAGAGCGGCTTCGACGTGAAGATTCACGATGCATCGAAGGAGATGCTCAGCGGCGCGATTCCGTCGATCCGCGAGAGCCTGGACGATCTCGCGTCCTTCGATCTGATCGATGAACCCGTCGACGCGATCGTCGCACGCATCACCACATGCGAAAGCCTCGCCGATGCCGTCGCCGATGCGGATCTCGTGCAGGAGAACATCGCGGAAGTGGTGGAGGCGAAGCGCGCGTTGTTCGTCGAACTGGATCGCCTGACGAAGCCCGATGCGCTGCTTGCGAGTTCGACCTCGGGCCTGCCCGCATCGACCTTCACGGAAGGTATCGAAGGCCGCGCGCGCTGTCTCGTCGCGCATCCGGTCAATCCGCCGTCGCTCGTGCCGCTCGTCGAGTTGTGCGGCGCGCCGTGGACTTCGCATGACACGGTGGAACGCGCCCGCGCCATCTACGAACGAGCGGGACAAAAGCCCGTGACCGTCAACCGGGAGATTTCGGGGTTTCTGCTCAATCGCCTGCAAGGCGCGCTGCTCGACGAAGCGTTGAGTCTCTACGAGCAAGGCTATGCGAGCGCCGCCGATCTCGACACCGTGATCCGCGACGGGCTCGCGATGCGCTGGTCGTTCATGGGGCCGTTCGAAACGATCGACCTGAACGCGCCCGACGGCGTGGCCGATTACGCGGCGCGTTACGGTGGCACATATCGCACGATCGCATCGGGGCGCAAGCCGTTCGACTGGCCCGCCGACACGCTCGAGAAGCTCGATACGGAGCGCCGCGCCGTGTTGCCGCGCGAGCGCATCGAGGAACGCAGCCGCTGGCGCGATCGCCGCCTGATGGCGTTGCTCGCACATCGGCGCGATATCGAGGACGGTGAAGCCTAACCCAAGGAGACGACGATGCCCGAAGTACGCTTGCTGGTCGATGCGAACAATCATCTCGGAGAAGGGCCGCTCTGGGACGTCAAGGAGGAGCGGTTGTACTGGATCGACAGCACGGCTGCGGAGATCTATAGCTGCCGTGCCGATGGCAGCGACGTGAAGCGTTATTTCGTGCCGCGTCATATCGGCTCGATGGCCTTGCGCGAGCGAGGCGGCGCGGTGGTCGCGCTCGCCAACGGCCTGCATTTCTACGACTTCGACGCGCAGACCGTGCAGTTCATCGCCGACCCGGAAAGCGACGATCCCGAGACGCGTTTCAACGACGGCAAGGTGGATCGACGTGGCCGCTTCGTCGCGGGCACGATGTCCTACGACTTCGATCGCTACGACGCCGATCGCGGCCAGCGCTCGACGCGCAGCGGTGGACTCTACCGGCTCGATACGGATGGTAAGGTCACGCGGCTCGACAGCGGCATCAGTTGTTCGAACGGCCCATGCTGGAGCCCCGATAACAAGACGTTCTACTTCACCGACACATACAGCAAGGAGATGTACGCGTACGACTACGACATCGAAACCGGCGCGGCGACGAACAAGCGTTTGTTCGTCTCCGCGCACGACATGGCCGGCACCTTCGATGGCGCGACCGTAGACGAGGAAGGTTACGTCTGGTCCGCGCTCGTGTTCGGCGGCCGCATTCTGCGCTTCGCACCCGACGGCAAGCTCGATCGCATCGTGCCGTTCCCGGTGCGCAATCTGACGAGCGTGATGTTCGGCGGACCGAATCTCGACATCCTCTATGTATCGACGATGGGCCGTCCGATGTGGGGCATTCCGCAGAAGGAGCGCGACAAGGGCGGCTTGTTCGCGGTGACGGGCCTCGGTGTGCGCGGCATTCCGGAGCCGCGTTTCGCGGGTTGATGCATGAGCGTTATCATTCGGGCCTCAGGGTCACGAACGGTATCGCCCGATATGGATACGAACAAGCTCATCGCGTCGCTGCCCGCGCGCATCGACGCGATCGTCTCGCGCGGCGCACAGGCGCATCCCGATCACATCGCGTTGCATGAGGACGCGCGCACGCTGACGTATGCGCAACTCGACAATGTCGTCGATGCACTCGCCGCGCGTCTTGCAGCGGCGGGCGTGCGAGCCGGCGATCGCGTGATGCTGATCGGCGAGAACAGCGTCGCGCTGGTCGCATCGCTCTTTGCCGCGAGCCGTCTCGATGCATGGGCGCTCGTCGCGAATGCGCGGCTGTCCGCCGTCGAGCTCGATGCGATCCGCGCGCATGCGACGCCGCGCATCGCGCTCTATACCGTCGAAGCATCCGACGATGCCGCGCGTCATGCACAACGCGATGGCGCCGCGATCGAATCGCTCGAAGCAACGCCGATCGGCGCGTTCGCGCTAAGTGCCGTCGATAACGCTTCCACGCAGGAACCGCACGGCCTGCCTTCGGACCGGCAATGCGCGGCGCTCATCTACACGACGGGCACGACGGGCGCACCGAAAGGCGTGATGCTGTCGCATCGCAATCTGCTCTTCGTCGCGGCGGTATCGAGCACGCTGCGCCGCGTGAGTTCCAGCGATCGCGTCTATGCCGTGTTGCCGATCTCGCATGTGTTCGGTCTTGCGTCCATGTGCCTCGGCTCGCTCCATGCGGGCGCGTCGTTGCGGCTCGCGGCACGTTTCGATGCCCAGCGCGCGGGACGCGTGCTCAGCGACGAACGCATGACGATCTTTCAGGGCGTGCCCGCGATGCACGCGAAGCTCATCGATCATTTCACGCCGCGCGGCGGGCTGAATGCGCCGTCGCTGCGATTCGTCTATTGCGGCGGCTCGCCGCTCGACATGACGCTCAAGGCCGCTGCCGAAGCGTTTTACGGCGTGCCCTTGCACAACGGCTACGGCATGACCGAAAGCAGCCCGACCGTTTCGAACACGCTTCTCGATACGCCGGCACGCGATTCATCCGTCGGTCCGTTGATACCGGGCGTCGAGGCGCGCATCGTGCCGCTCGCGCAAGCAGACGACGCCGACGATACCGGCGAACTATGGATTCGCGGCCCGAACGTGATGCTCGGCTACTACCGCGATGCGGCGCAAACAGCGGCCACGGTGACCGCCGACGGCTGGCTCAAAACCGGCGATCTCGCGCGCTTCGAGAACGGCAATCTGTATATCGTCGGACGCAGCAAGGAACTCATCATCCGTTCTGGCTTCAACGTGTATCCCGCCGAAGTGGAGCAGGCGTTCAACAGTCATCCTGCCGTGCTGCATTCCGCCGTGATCGGGCGAAGCGCGGTGGGTAATGAGGATGTGCTCGCGTTCGTCGAACTGAGGCCGGGTTGCATGGCGGACGAACGCGAACTCGCTCAATGGGTGAGCACACGGCTCGCGCCGTACAAGCGGCCTTCCTCGATCCGCATTCTCGATGCGCTGCCGGTGTCCGCGAGCGGCAAGGTGCTCAAGCATCGGCTCGGGATGCTCGCTAGTTAGTCGCGGATGCAAACGGCTTGATCGCGGCTTTCGTGTCTTCACCGGCGCCGCCCAGCGACTGGAAGAGCGCGGCCGTGTCCGAAAGGCGGTTCGCTTGCGCGACCGCGTAATCGAGCTGCGTTTGCAGCGCCTGGCGTTGCGTGTCGAGCAGATCGAAACGGCTCACGCCGCCGGCCGTGTAGCGCGCGCCCGTGGTATCGAGATTCGCTCGTGCTTCGCTCGCCGCGATCTCGCGCGACTGCACGGTACTCGCGTCGTTCTGTAGCGCGGTCAAACTATCGGCGACTTGCTGTAGGGCTTCCAGCACGGTTTGTCGATAGCCTTGCATGGCTGCATCGTAGGCCGCTTCCGCCGATCGCTTCTTCGCGCGCAGTTCGCCGCCATGAAACAGCGGCTGCGTGAGATTCAGCCCGACATTCCATACGTTCAGGCTGTTGAGCATGTCGTGGATATTCGTGCGCTGGCTTCCCACGCCCGCCGATAACGAGAACTTCGGATAGAGATCGGCCGTCGCCACGCCGACATTCGCGCTCGCCTGATGCAGCAGCGCCTCGGATACGCGGATATCGGGACGTTCGCGCGCGAGCGTCGAAGGCAGCGTGAGCGGAACGCTGTCCGGCAGACGCAGCGAATCGAGCGTGATCGCATCGAAATCGGCGACGGACGGCTCGACGCCGAGCAGCACCGCAAGCCGATGATCGGCCTGATCGCGCTGCGTGACGAGCGATGGCAGACCCGCGCGCGTTTGCTGGACGAGCGTGCGCTGGCTGCGCACATCGAACGATGCGACGCCGCCCGCTTGCAGGCGGCCTTCCATGATCGACAACTGCCTCATCTGCGCATCGACGAGGCGCTCGGTAAGCGTGATCTGCTGCTGCAATGAAGCGCGCCGGATCGCGCTCGCGACGACATTGCCCGCGATCGAAAGACGCGCCGCGTCGAGTTCGAAGGACTGGTAATCCACTTGCGCGCGCAACGCTTCGAGCGCGCGCCGCTCGCCGCCGAAGACATCGAGCGTGTACGACACGCTGACCGATGCATCGTAGAGCGTGAAAGGTCCGGGGCTCGGAATGGGCACGCCGAACGCGGCGGGGTCCACCTTTTGGCGCGTGCCGGAAAGCGAGGCATCGACGGCGGGGAAGTATGTCGCGCCGGCTTGCGCGCGATAGTCTTCACGCGCTCGCAGAAGCTTCGCGCGGGCTTGTTCGAGCGTCGGGCTATCGTTCAATGCGCGATCGACGAGACGGTTCAGCGCATCGGAGCCGAATTGTGTCCACCAGCGCGGCAACGCATGATCGATGGCGGGAAAGCCTTGCGTCGCCACGGAAGTCTTGACATAGCTCTGCGTGTCGGGCGGCGCGGGCTCGTGAAAGTCGGGGCCGACCGTGCAGCCGCACAACACGAGCGCGCAAAGGGAAAGAAGCGGTTTCATCGACGTCTCCCTAATCCAGCGTGCGCCGGTAGAAGCGCAGCGCAATGCCCATCACGATCACGGTGAAAAGCGCCATCGGCCAGACCGAAGGCCACAGGTCCGCCCAGCCACTGCCCTTGAGCAGAATGCCGCGTATCAGGCGGTTGAAGTAAGTGAGCGGCAGAAGATTGCCGATGAACTGCGCCCACGCGGGCATGCCCGCGAACGGAAACATGAAGCCCGAAAGAAGGATGTTCGGCAGAAAGTAGAACATGGTCAGTTGCATCGCCTGAAGCTGATTCTGCGCGAGCGACGACAGCGTGATGCCCACCGTCAGATTCGCGGCGATGAACAGCAGCGCGGCGAGATAGATCGCGAGCGGATTGCCGACGAAGGGCACATGAAACACGAAGCGCGTGGCCGCGAGAATGATCGTCGCCTGAATGAGGCCGATGAACACGTAGGGCACGATCTTGCCCGTCATCACTTCGACGGGGCGCACGGGTGTCGCGAGCAGGTTCTCCATCGTGCCGCGTTCGCGTTCGCGCGTCATCGCGAGGCCCGTCATCATCACGAGGGTCATCGTGAGGATCACGCCCATCAGGCCCGGTACGACGTTGTATTGCGTGATGCCTTCGGGGTTATAGAGGTTGTGGACCTGCACGTCGAACGCGGCGGGCCCTCCATTCAAACGCGCGAGCGGACCGGTGAGGTCCTTGCTCGCCACCGACTGCACGAGCGAGGACAGTGAATTGCTCGCCTTGCTGACCGCGTTCGGATCGGTGGCGTCGGCTTCGACGAGCAGCGCGGGCCGCTCGCCGCGCAACAGCTTGCGCGAGAAGTCGGCGGGAATGTCGAGCACGAAAAGCACACGGCCTTGCGCGAGCGCGCGGCGGCCGGCTTCATCGTCGGGCAACGTTTCGACGATATCGAAGTAGTCGGAGTGCTCCATCGCGGCGATGAAGCTGCGCGAAAACGGACTTTGATCGCCGACGATCACGGCTGTCGGCAGATGCTTCGGGTCCGTGTTGATCGCATAACCGAAGAGCGCGAGCTGCACGATCGGCAGACCCACGATCATGCCGAACGTGATGCGGTCGCGCCGTAGCTGCAGAAACTCCTTGATCACGATGCTCCACCACCGCGTGATGGAGAAGCGCGCGAACAGTGCGAAGCCGCCGCGCGCGTTCATGACGTCACCTTGAAGTTGTCGGTCGAGTGGCTCATCAGATAGATGAAGACGTCTTCCAGCCCGGTCTCGATGCGCTCCGCATGGGTTGCGCCGTCTTTCGTCGCGTCACGCACGGCCTGTTCGAGCGCTGCGTGATCGCTGCCGCTCACATGCAGCGCCGAGCCGAACACGACTGTCTGGTCGATGCCGGGCGTCTTGCGCAAGCGTTCCGAGAGCGCACTGAGATGCTGACCGTGGATGCTCCACGTAGCGAGATTCTGCGACGCGATGACTTCGTTTGCAGTGCCCTGCGCGAGCAGCTTGCCGTAAGCGATATACGCGAGCTTGTGACAACGCTCGGCTTCGTCCATGTAATGCGTGCTGACGAGCACGGAGATGCCTTTCGCAGCGAGACGATGCAGCTCTTCCCAAAAGTCGCGGCGCGCGGTGGGATCGACGCCCGCGGTGGGTTCATCGAGCAACAACAGTTTCGGCTCGTGCAGCATGCATGCGGCGAGTGCGAGCCGTTGCTTCCATCCACCCGAGAGCGAGCCCGTCAGTTGCTTCGCGCGGCTCTGCAAGCCCAGCGCTTCGAGCGCGCGATCCACGGCCTCGCGGCGGTTCTTCATCTGATACATGCGCGCGACGAAGTCGAGATTCTCGCGGATGGTCAGGTCTTCCCAATACGAAAAACGCTGCGTCATATAGCCGACGTTGCGCTTGATCTCCTCACTCTCGCGCACGATGTCGTAGCCGAGACATGTGCCGCTGCCCGAATCGGGCGTGAGCAGGCCGCACATCAGGCGGATGGAGGTCGTCTTGCCGCTGCCGTTCGGACCGAGAAAGCCGAAGATTTCGCCGCGCGCGACCTGCAACGACACATCGTTGACGACGTGCTTGTCGCCGAAGCGCTTGTTGAGGTTGTGGACGTCGATGACGTAGGGCGTGTCCTGCGCGTTCATTGCAACCTCACCGCGACGGGTTGGCCGGGATGAAGCTTCGCCGCATCGGCGGGCTGAGGATGCGCCTCGATCATGAACACGAGCTTCGCGCGGTTTTCGTTGCTATAGATGACGGGCGGCGTGTATTCCGCCTGATTCGACACGTAGGTGATCTTCGCGGGCACGTCTTCCGCGCAGCCGTCGCAATGAATCGATACCGCGCGCCTCGCCGCGAGACCGCCCACCGCGTTCTCCGGCACGAAGAAGCGCACCTTCACGTTCTGCGGCGGCAGCATCTGCACGACGGGCGTGCCCGCCTGCACCCATTCTCCGACGCGATAGAGCGTGTCGTACACGAGCCCGTCCGCCGGCGCCGCGACACGTTTTTGATCGACTTTCCATTGAGCCTGGACGACGAACGCCTGCGCCGCGGCCACCTGCGCGCGCTGCGCTTCGATCTGCTGAGGACGGCCGGGCAAGCGCGCGATATCGACCTGTTCGGCGAGATCGCGCACTTGCGCGGCGGCGGCATCGGCATTGGCGCGGGAATCGTCGAGTTGCCCTTTGGCGATGCCGCCGGCACTGAACTGCGCCTCGTCGCGGCTCAGTTGCAACGCGGCCTTGCGGGCGTTCGCGCGCGCCTGCGCGAGTTGCGCGCGCACCGAAGCGACCTCCGGCGCGCGTTTGCCTGTGAGGATGTCTTCGAGTTGCGACTGCGCGGCGGTGAGTTGGCGTTGCGCCTGATCGAGCGCGGCGGTTTCATCGACGGATTCGAGCGCGAACGTGCCCGTGCCCCCTTTGACCGTTTGCCCGCGCGAGACGGAGAGCGCGGCGAGCTTGCCCGATTGCGACGAACCGAGATAGACGAACTCTCCTTCGACGTAGCCCTGATAGACGTCGCGGTCCTGATGAGAGCACGCCGCGAGTGCCGTGGCGAGAAGCAGGTAGAAGGTTATGCCGGTCATGCGGCTCATGGCGCGCTCCATGATCAGGTATCGTTCAGTGTCTTGGTTGGTGTACCAAACAATAAACGAGTCGAGTCGTTACTGTCAAGCGGTGGGTGCGTGGGACGCACGCTTCTGCGTACAAGACAAGCATAGGAGAGGACGGCGCCGGCGAGACGCCTGGCGTGGGGTTTAGAGCGCTTTGACGATGAAAGAGGCGATGAGGCGTGGCTCGTCGAACATGGTCGCGAGTTCGAAGAAGAACAGGAACGCGAGCATATAGCCCACGGCGGGCCAGTGTTCCATGAACCGCACGAAAAACGGCGCAAAGCGCGAGCGCAGCGGGGCGCGCGTGACGATCCATGCCGAGACCGCGCCGATGGCCGCGCCCGCGATCACATCGGTCGGATAGTGCAGCCCGAGACAGATGCGCGGCAGGCACACGAGGATGATGCAGTGCAGAATCGCGAGTACGCCGATCCATCGCCAGACGAGAAAGATGCCTGCTGCGATAGCCATCCACAGGGCGGCATGATCGCTGGGAAAGGAACTCCACATGCGCAGAAAACTGCCCGTCTCGTTCGTCAACGGGAAGGTCAGGTGAATATTCGGATCGTAGACGGGGCGCAGTCGAAAGGGCAGCGCGAGCGCAGCGAGCCTGCCGAGCAGAAACGCAATGAAACCCGACATGAGAACGGCGACGACCATCTCGCGTCGCCATTGCTGGGAGTCGCCGGCCTTGAACCAGATCGCCCAGAGAATCGCCAGTGGCATGACGCCTTTTGTCAGGTAAAAGTCGGCGATCGCGTGGACAGCGTGAGTAAAAATGACGGACGAGGCCGCGATATGCACGAGCCAAGTCTGGATCGACGTGTCAAAAGCATTCACGCGACACTTCTCCGTCCATTTATGAAGATTCGATGAAAAGCGTACGAGTGCGAGCGCACGTTGTTAGTGCGCCGCCTCGCATAACTCGTCGGACAAACGCGTGCAGGCGGGACGACGAGAGCAGGACGTAAGCGTGGGCAGGCATCGCGTGTGCTTCGCCGATACTGCAATGAGGCGAATCAGACAGCGACATGGACACTCTTCTAAAGATCGCGCAGGACTGCGGCTTTTCGGTGGTGCTGGAAGGCCGGATCGGCACCCAGGAATACAACAGCGTGAGTGGTCCGCTACAGGCATTGGAGAAGTTTGCGGAAGTCATCCGCGACGCGGCCTTGCAGGAACAGCCGCGCCAGAACGAATGACATGCCGCGTCTAGAGCGATCCGCCCTCCGATGCTTCGTGCGGAATCATCCATCCGAAGAAGACCTGGGCTTCGATGAGCTTGCCATCACGAATGGTTAGAACCTCCGTGTTGCGAAACGCGCTGTCGTCCTTCATGCGCAGATCGTACGTGACGAACACGTGCTCGCCATCGCGCACGAGATGGACGAACGTGAAATCGGCGATCGCGCGCGAATTCGGCCAGCATCGCGCAAAGTAGGTCGCCCGGTCTAGCCGATTGTCGCGTGGACTCGTGAAGTGGAAATCGTCCGCGACGAATGCTTCGATCGCATCACGGTCTTTCGTGACATAAGCATCATAGACGCGCTTCGCTATCGATATCGGATCAGGGATGGTCATCGGGTATCTCCTTTGTCACGGCGCGCGCTTCTTCGTTTGCGCCATTACCATGTCGACGAATGAAGATGCTATCGCTCGACATCGTTTTCGAATTGGCGTCTCTGGATGTAACCTTTGCGCGTTTGCAGCATTCGCATAACATTGCGATATCCGCGTGAATTGACATCGATAACAACGGAGACGCCACGATGAAGGGAAGAAAGGGACAACGCCTGCTTGCGCTGACGATCGGCGCATCGCTGTTCGGGCCGCTTGCGGCGCAAGTCGCGCTCGCCGATGCGCCTGCGGACGAAACGATTGCCGTCGCGGGGCTCTCACAGCCATCGGACATTCTGATCGACCGCTGGGGCGTACCGCACATCTACGCGGCCAACGACAGCGACGCGTTCTTCGTGCAAGGCTTCAACGCGGCACGCGATCGCATGTTCCAGATCGATCTGTGGCGCAGGCGCGGCCTCGGCGAGCTCTCGGAAGTATTCGGCCCGGCCTACGTGGAGCAGGACAAGGCCACGCGCCTCTTTCTCTATCGTGGCGACATGGCGACCGAATGGCAGCGCTATGGTCCCGATGCGAAGCCTGCCGCGACGCGCTTCGCGGCAGGCGTCAACGCATATATCGACTGGCTCGCGGCGCATCCGGATCGCATGCCCTATGAATTTCGCAAGATCGGCTATTGGCCGGCGAAATGGAATGCCGACGACATCGTGCGCATTCGCAGTCACGGTCTCACGCGAAACCTGACGAGTGAAGTGGCGCGTGCGCGCGTCACGTGCAAGAGTTCGCTCGATGCGGATGCTTTGCGCTTCGGCCTTCAGCCGCAGTGGAAAGCCCAGATGCCTGCCGGCCTCGATCCATGTCTCCCCGACGATGTCCTCAAGGTCTTCACGCTCGCGACGCAAGGCGTGCGCGTGACGAAGGAGTCGATGAAAAGCGCGGATGCATCGACGACATTGATCGCCGCCGCCGGCAATCCCGAGGAAGTCACCGAAGGCAGCAACAACTGGGTGGTCGCGCCATCGAAGTCGGCAACGGGGCGCGCGATCATGGCGAACGATCCGCATCGCGCGTACGCGGCGCCGAGCCTCCGGTACATTCAGCAGATCAGCACGCCGACGCTCGATATCATCGGTGCGGGCGAACCTTCTGCGCCGGGCATTTCGATCGGGCATAACGGTTCGATCGCCTACGGTCTCACGATCTTCAATATCGATCAGGAAGATCTCTACGTATACGAGCTGAACCCGGCGGATCCACGGCAGTATCGATACAAGGGCAAGTGGGAGCCGATGCGCGTCGTCCACGAGCAGATCGCGGTGCGCAACGGGTCGCCTGTCAACGCCGAATTGCTGTTCACGCGCCACGGGCCAGTGATCTATAGCGAAGAAAGCAAACATCGCGCATTCGCGGTGCGCACGGCGTGGCTGTCGCCGGGAATGTCGCCGTACTTCGATTCGATGCGCTACATGCGCGCGAAGAATTACGCGCAATTCAAGGCTTCGCTTGCGACCTGGGGCGCGCCGACCGTCAATCAGGTCTATGCGGACAAGGACGGCAACATAGGCTGGGTGCCAAGCGGACTCGCGCCGATACGCCCGAACTGGGATGGCCTCATGCCCGTTCCCGGCGATGGCCGCTACGAATGGGCGGGCTTCTGGCCGCGCGACGCGATGCCCTCCGTCTATAACCCCGCGCAAGCCTATTTCACCACGTCGAATGAAATGAATCTGCCGGCGGGTTATCCGTATGCCGAGCGCAAGCTCGGTTTCGAGTGGACCAACGGCTCGCGGCATCAGCGTATCGACGAGGTGCTGAAGTCGCTGCCCAAGGTGTCGATCGAAGACTCGGAGCGCTTGCAGAACGATATCGTTTCGATTCCGGCGCGCAGGCTCGTCGCATTGCTCGCACCGCTTTCGAGCGATGACGAAGACACGCGCGCCGCACTCGCGATGCTGAAAGGCTGGGATGCGCACATGGGCGCGGATTCACCGCAGGCCGCGCTCGAAGAAGTGTGGCTGTCGCGCCATCTCGGACGCACGTTCAAGGAAGCGGTGCTGCCGAAGAACGCGGCGGCATCGTTCGGTGCTCCCGATACGGCCGTGATGCTCGATACGCTCGAACATCCTGAAGCGCGTTTCGGCGATAACGCGCAAGCCAGACGCGATGCGGTTCTGCTTTCGAGTCTGCGGGATGCCTACGGTGAAATGCGGCATCTGCAAGGCGACGATGCAAGTCGGTGGCAATGGGGCAAGCTGCAGACGAACCTGAACGCGCATCCTTTGGCCGATGTCGTCGATGCGGATATGCGCGCGAAGCTTAACGTCGGGCCTATCGGAAAGGGAGGCAGCGCTTATACGCCGAATCAGTCGACCTATCGTGCGAGCGATTTCCGCGAGACCAACGGGCCTTCGTTTCGTGTGGTCGTCGATGTCGGCAACTGGGACAACTCGCGCGCGGTGAATCTGCCGGGCGAATCGGGCGACCCCGATAACCCGCATTACCGCGATCTCGCGCAGATGTGGCTCGACGGGCAGTACTTTCCGTTGCTGTATTCGCGCTCGGCCGTCGAAGCCGCGACCGAGAAGCGCGTGCATCTCGTGCCGGACGCGCATTGAGCATCGGCTTCGCAGGCGTCATTGTTGCGAGATCGGCAAGGCATCTTCAACGCGAGCAGCGATGATCTTCGCGGTGGCTTGCGTCACAATTCGATCGCGGTGGACGGGCGCTGGCTGGCGCCTTGCCGGACTCCTCATCCGGTTCGTCCGCCGCGCTCCCATCCTTCACTTCCTTCGACGCCGGCTTACGTTCGACGCAAATCGTGCGTCGACGTGGGAATAGATCGCGGCATGTCCGGGTTAACCAATCGAAGCCTCTACGCTTGAAACCTGGATCGAGTGAGTCGAAGCCGCGCAAGGGCCCTGTGCGTTCGATGAGGTTCGTGGATCGCGTGCGATCCGGTCAACCTTTTCTGTCGGAGTGTGAACATCATGAACGCCATCGCCAAATTCGTCGTTTCCCTCGCCGTTGTCGCCGCGCCCACGTTTGTTTTCGCGCAGAGCCAGAACGCTCCGCTGACGCGCGCACAAGTGAAGGCCGAGCTGGTCCAGCTCGAACACGCCGGCTATTCGCCCGCCATGGGAGAGCAAGCCGACTATCCCGCCGATATTCAGGCCGCGGAAGCAAAGGTCGCTGCACAAAAGAATGCGAACGCGACGAACGAAGCCTACGGCGGCACGAGTGCCGGCGGCGCATCTTCCGGATCCGGCTCGATGCGCACGCCGATGTCGATGAAGCATGGTTCGATGCCGTCGTCGGAGTGCGTCGGGCCTGCGGGATTCTGCACGCCGTTCTTTGGAAGTTGAGTCGTCGGGCGATTATCGAGCGTGGAAAGATCGGTAAAGGCTTTCCACGCTCGCAATCTCCGTATTGAAGGCTTCAGAAAATAATTTGCGTGGGGGGCTTGCGAGGAGATCATCGGCCCGTCATAATCTCGTTTCTCTGCTGCTGATGCAGCGACGCAAGACAGAAGTTGAGGTGGTGAATGTCTTGCGATGTGCTCTTTAAAAACTAACAGCCGATAAGTGTGGGCGCTTGATAGCGAGTGCGGTTTCAGTCTTTCG